>DNCN01000126.1 GCA_003485015.1 bacterium | reverse complement strand
TTAGCCTATGTTTGGAAAGTGTATAGGTTTTGTTATATTTTACTCATAACTTGGTAAATGATCTATAATTTCCAACAAAATGGTCGGGGCGAGCCGATTCGAACGGCCGACCCCCAGCCCCCCATGCTGGTGCGCTAAACCAGACTGCGCCACGCCCCGACTAATCGATAATCTCAAGCATCTCTTCAAATTCCCTTCTTAAAACTGAGGGAGTTAAAAGAGATGCACTATTTATCCTTCCCCGAAGTTCTTGATTAAGTCTCTTCCTAGCGCCAGCAATAGTATATCCTTGATTATACAAAAGATCCTTTATCCTGAGGATTATCTCGATATCTTCCCTCCGATAAACTCGCTGTCCGGTTTCGTTCTTCTTTGGAGCTAAAGAGTCAAATTCGCTCTCCCAATACCTCAGGACATAGGACTTAACTTCGGCCAACTCACTTGCTTCGCCAATAGAAAAGAAGAGCTTATTTGGTGCAGGTTTCACTTGACTGCCTCCCTCAATCCTATACCAGCCTTGAATACTGGAACTTTTTTTGCAGCAATAGTAATTTCAGCACCGGTCTGTGGATTACGGGCCTTGTGGGCCGGCTTTTCCCTAACGAGGAAACTTCCAAAGCTAACCAACTGCACCTTTTCGCCCCTAACTAAAGCATCTTTGATTGCCTCAAACGTGGCATTAACGGCTTCAGCTGCTTTCTTCTTGCTTAGACCAATACTGGCTACTTTATTAATAATATCCGCCTTAGTCCTAGTCATACTACCTTCTCCTCCTTCCACAATTTAACCAAAGATTTCAGGCTTTGGCTCTCTCAACATAAGCTCACTCACGGTCTCCCTAGGAGATTTACCTTCAAAGAGGACCTTAAAAACCTCTTCAGTAATGGGAAGTTCGACTCCGTAGAATTTGGCCATTTCAGAAGCAGCCTTTGTTGTGCGGACACCTTCAGCGACCATAACCATCCTTTTAAGGGCATCCTCGAGAGTCATACCTCGACCGATCATCTCCCCTAAGTGGCGATTTCGACTGAATTTGCTTATACAGGTGACGATAAGGTCGCCCATTCCTGAAAGACCAGCAAAGGTTTGAGATTTAGCACCCATAGCTACCCCAAGTCGGGTCATCTCAGTTAAACCTCGAGTCAAGAGGGCAGCTTTAGTGTTGTCACCAAATCCTAAGCCGTCAGAAATACCGGCAGCAATAGCGATGATATTCTTTAGGGCGCCACCAAGTTCAACCCCAATTAAATCTTCGTTAGTGTAAACCCTGAAATTTGGGGTGATAAAGAGATGCTGGATGGAGTCACTTATCTCCTTTTGGACTGATGAGGCTACTACTGTTGTCGGAATCTCACGACTAACCTCTTCGGCATGACTTGGACCCGAAAGGACACCAATCTGCCGCCCGCCAAGAATCTCTTCAATAATCTGCGATGGCCTCATCGAGGTTTTCTCTTCAAGGCCCTTAACGACTGAGATGATTATAGCCCCTTCTTCTAAATGTCCAACCAGGTGTGTTACCACCTCCCGCACGGTATGGGAGGGAATAGCTACTACTACAACCTCAGCTTTCTGGCAAGCCTCATCTATATTTGAGGTGATGAAAATATCTTCAGGGATAGTGATCCCGGGCAAAAACCAGATATTCTCTCTCTTAGAGAGCAAAGAGGCTACTCGTTCCTGAGAAAACTCCCACAGCCTAATCTTGTGCCCCTTTTTGAATAAGTGGATGGCTAAAGTCGTTCCCCAACTGCCTGCCCCTAGAACAACCACCTCCTTCTTCTGTTTGTTACCACTCATATTATCATATTCTTCCATATTTATGCAAGCGTTTTTAAGGATTGATTCTCTCTCCAAATCTGTACTCTGTATTGCTTAATAGTCTTCGGATATTAGGAATATGTCTGATGATGATTAGGATACCAGCAATTCCTCCAAATAGGGTAATAATGGGGCCCTGCTTAAGAATACACATCAAGATAGGCAAAAGCAACGCACCTACAATTGAACCTACAGAGACGAAACGGGTCAAGATAACGATAGTCAAGAAGACAGGCAAAATGATGATCATTGGCATGGGTGCCAGCCCTATAAGAACACCAGTTAAGGTAGCTACACCCTTTCCTCCCCTAAACTCTAAAAAGGGTGTAAAAATGTGACCACAGATAGCAGCAAGTCCAACAGAGACTCTCAAAAATTCTATTCTTTCCGGAGAAAAGGAAAAGAACTGCCAATTAGCCAAAAGACTAACGAGATAGATGACCATAGCGCCCTTAGCCATATCAAAGAATAGGATAAATATGGCTGCTCTAATTCCTAAAATCCGAGCGACATTTGTAGCCCCCACATTGCCACTTCCCAACATCCGAAGGTCAACCCCTTTGAGTCTACCAACGAGATAACCAGTTGGGATAGAACCTACAAGATAACTAAATAAGATCAATAGACTTACCTTAAGCATTCCTTTTCCCTCTCTTTCTTCGAACTTCAAGTCTGATGGGTGTTCCAAAAAGATCGAACCTCTTTCGCAATTCATTCTCTATACACTTTAAATATGAAGGACTAAAAGCTTGGGGATGATTACCGAAAAGGATGAAGGAGGGTGGCCTTACCCCCTTTTGGGTAGAATAATATATCTTCAACTCTTTTCCTTTATAAGTTGGAGGTGAATGACTTCTTAGAATCTCTTGAATTGCCTGGTTAATGAAAGGAGTGGCGATCTTTTTGGAATGGGTATAAACTATCCCTCCTAATAGATCGAGTAATTCTTCGATCCCTTCGCCTGTGAGGGCTGAAGTAAAGGTAATCGGGAGATGTTGAATGAATGGAATTTGTGCTAATATCCCTTGGCGGTATTCTTCTTCATTCTTATGGAGAGATAGGTCCCATTTGTTGACTACAATAATTCCTCCGCAGCCAGAGGATTCCATCATCTTAAGGATTCTCTTGTCCTGACGAGTTACTCCAGTTGTAACCTCTATAATAAGCAGAACGAGGTGGGCTCTTCTCAAGCTATCAATCGCCTGTCTGAGACTGAACCTTTCTAAATCATCAGCTACCTTCGTCCTCCTTCTTATCCCCGCTGTATCTATCAAGAGGTATCTCTGGTTACCTCTATAAAAAATAGTATCTATGGAATCGCGCGTTGTCCCTGGTTGTTCATCGACGATAACCCGTTCTTCACCTAAGATACTGTTCAAAAGTGAAGACTTACCTACGTTGGGTCGGCCGACGATAGCTACCTTAGTTTCTTCTTCTGCCTCTATTATAGACGGAAAGATCTCTTTCTTTACTTCGTCTAAAAGGTGATCGACTCCCAATCCATGGAGGGCTGAGAGCAGAATGGGATCTCCCAGCCCTAAACGGTAAAAACCTGCTCCTCCCATCCCATCCTGCAATCTGGGATCGTCAACTTTATTGACAATGGGAATGATCTTTTTCTTTGATCTTCGTAGAAGATTTGCTATCTCTAAATCAGAAGGGGTGATCCCATCCTTAAAATCGAGGACAAAGAGGATAATATCTCCTTCTTTGACCGCTATCTCGGCTTGGGATTTCACCTTATTCCTGAGATCATTTTTGTTGACTATAGGCTCAAATCCACCGGTATCAATGAGGGTAAAGTTATATCCCTGCCACTCTACATCCCCATAGTTTCTGTCCCTAGTTACTCCAGGGGTCTTATCAACAATGGCCCACCTCCCCTTGCTGATGAGGCGGTTGAAGAGAGTTGATTTGCCCACATTCGGTCGCCCCAAGACAGCTACTTTAGGCAGAGTCTCTTTCTGAACTTTATCCATCATAGAAGTAACATTTCTAAAAATCTTAATATAAGACGATTCCCATTAGGTCCTGATTTACATCAATTATTTTTCACAAATTCGATTTTGTCAATTTTTTATATTTTAGAACTTTTAGTTATAGTCTTTATTGCCCTTTGAAACCCTTGGGATATATAGACTATACCAGAGATTACCGTGAAGAAGATCGTGATCCCCCCACTCCAACAAATTATCCCCTCGGGAAATTCTAACAGAAAGATGAAGATAAGAAAGGCCTGACAGGTACCCGTAATCTTCCCTAAGATATTGGCTCCCATATCCTTTATTCCTACGATGACTGCTCCCAAAAGCCACAAAGCAACCAATAATATATCTCTAAAGACGATGATGAAGGTTACCCAGAACGGGAAGTTATAAACGCAAGTTATGGTAATATACGTTGAGTTAATATAGAGCTTATCTGCTAAGGGATCTAAGGCTATCCCTACATAGTTCTTTTCTGAACATTTCTTACTGGCTGCCCGAGCTGCTAGGCCATCTATTATATCAGATAATTGCATTAAAATTAATAAGGCAATGGCAACCTTTTTAAAATCTGGATATTTTGGAGAATAACATAAGAGGAGAATAGGAAAGGGGATTGCGATTATGCGACAGATAGTGATGGTATTGGCTATGCTATATAATCTACGCATCTTCTCCGACTATAAAATCTCTAGTTATCTCTTCTTTCCCTTTAAATGCCAGGTGCTCGAGCTTATAATCTCCACCTCAAGAAGTTCTCCTACAAGGTCTTGACTACCTTCAAGGAAGACTACCTTATTCGTTCTGGTTTTTCCCATTATCTCTGTGGGTATTTTCGGATTGGATGAGGTTACCAAAACTTCTTCTTTTTGTCCCACTAATTCCCTGTTCTTCTCTTTAGTAATACGATTTTGGACCTCTATCAATCTTGAAAGGCGTTCTCTTTTGACTTCCTCTTCTATTTGGTTGGGTAAGGTAGCTGCCTTTGTTTCGGGACGAGGAGAGTATTTAAACATAAAAGCACCGTCAAATCTTATCTGGCTTATCAACTCAAGTGTTGCTTCAAAATCAGTTGAGTTTTCGCCAGGGAATCCAACGATGATATCTGTAGTAATGCTGATTTCGGGGATTGTCTGCCGCAACTTCTTAATTATCTCCAAGTATTCGTCTCGGGTGTATCCACGTTCCATCCTCCCCAAGACCTCATCTGAGCCACTCTGAAGGGGAAGGTGGATATGTTCACATACCCTTTGGCATTCACTCATGGCCTCGATCAAACCATTATCTATCTTTGAAGGGTGAGCGGTAATGAACCGAATCCTCTCCAAACCCTCTATGACATCAAGCTCTCTAAGGAGGAAGGCTAGGTTAATTTGGTTTCCCAAATCTTGGCCGTAGGCATTCACCTGCTGACCAAGGAGGATGATTTCTTTATAACCCCTTTTGGTCAACTCTTCTGCCTCCTTTAATATCACTTCCATCCCCTTACTCCTCTGACCTCCTCGGACGTAGGGGACGATGCAATAAGAACAGAAATGACTACAACCAAAGGTAATGGGAAGATAGGCAGATAGATTGTTCTGACGGAGGACCTCTTTTTCGACTTGGGGAAGTTGAGCCTCGCCTGTAACTGCTATCTTTTTCTTACCATCTTCTATATTCTTTAGTATCTCAGGGAGGTTTTTGATATGGGATGGCCCCAAGATGAAATCAAGGTGAGGGATTTGAACAAATAGCTCTTCTTTCATTCTTTCGGCTAGACAACCAGCCACACCTATCTTCATCTCCGGCTGTTTATCTTTTAATCTCTTCAGTTCACCAAGCTTGGAGAAGACTTTATCCTCGGCATGCTGGCGGACACTACAGGTGTTGAGCAGAACCAGCTCTGCCTCCTCTGCGACTTTGGCCAAGGCATATCCCTCCCTCTTGAGGATACCTGCCATTACCTCAGAGTCGTACTCATTCATCTGACATCCGAAAGTCCGAATAAAGGCTCTTTTTCTCATCAGAACAACTTATTTTCTCCCCGAAACCTTCTTAGCGTAAGCTTATTTTATGTTAGATTTAATGATATTCCAGTTCGCTCTCTCAATGATTTGACCATTATTATAGCACAACACCTAATATTTGGCAAGATATTCTTGGGACGAGGGA
>DNCN01000110.1 GCA_003485015.1 bacterium | reverse complement strand
AAAACTTAACAAAGTAGTAATAGAAGAAGAGGAGGTTAAAAGATGAATCTAATGATACTCCAGAAGAAGGTGGTCTTGCTGGTTTTGTCCACAATAATTAGTGTATTTTGTCTTCTGCAAGGATCCTTTGCTGACATGATAGCCCCACGTTTTCCCAGTCATTCCATCGATTTCACTCCCCGCTATGTCTTCATCGCTACCGAGTATGGGGTAAATGTTTACGATAAGAGGAGTCAGAAGTGGGAAGCAATTCCACTCAAAATCCAGGAAAGGAATACAATATTGGAGACAGAAGAGCCTTTTCACTACTATCGTAGAAATGATATCTTGACAGTCAGGGTGCATAACGACAAGGTATGGTTTGGAAGCTACGAGAGGGGGGCTTATAGATACGACCTAACAACAGGTAAGCTGAGACATTACGAAGGATACTATGGGGTTTACGATGACAAGACCCGGAGGGATGAAACAAGGGGAAATTGCGAATTACTCGATAATGTAGTCAATTCTATTGTGATAGATAGAAAAGGTAATGTCTGGTTTGCAACAAATTCAGGGGTTTCAAAATTAATGGATAAAAGTTGGAAAAATTATCGAAGTAGTAGTTGTGATTATGCTCCAACTTTACAGGACAAAGAGGTTATATTTGGAGGAAATATCACCTGTATGGAAGTAGATCAAGATGGGCATATCTGGCTTGGGAGGTCGGATTTTCATTATACTTACTATGATGCCTATCCACCTGAGACAGTTGTAGATGGAGGCATAAGTGTCTTTGATGGAGAGAGATGGACCCATTATTATGCTAAGATCTATGATTTGGAGCATCCAGATGAATTCCACGTAAAGACAGAACTAATCAGTAACGATGTTGAGTGTCTAACAATTGACAACAAGGAGATTTGGATAGGAACCCCAAAAGGGGTAAGTGTATATAACAAGATGACAAAGGAATGGAGAAGCTACACCACAGATAACTCTGGAATTATATCGAATAACATAGCTTCTATTGCAGTGGGAGAGGATGCTATTTGGATAGCCACAGACTCAGGAATAAGTAGATATCATAAAGCCGACAACAGATGGACCAATTATGGAAGTGATGTATTACCGTCCATACATATCCGATCCATTGGATATGATGTTTATGATAAAAGTATATGGATAGTTACACATTCTTATTGTGAAACTGATATTTATGCCTATCGTTTTGATGGAAGCAACTGGACTGTTTTTCCTACAAGAAGAAGATTCTGTCCACAAAATGTAGAGGAGTTGCTCAAGTTAGGGACTTTTTTGAAAGGAAGGTTAGTTAAAGAAGAGGCAAAGGCTGTTTTTACCGAGGTCTGCAAAAAATATCCAACCAGTAATGAGAGTATCCAGGCTGAGTATGAGATTCTCACAATGGAGAAAGACTTGAATGCTCTAAAAAAATTCAAAAAAAGGCATCCCCATCCTCCTTATGCCCCAAATGTACAACTTGAGATCGCTAGATGTTATGAGAATCAAGGTGATTATCGCCAAGCAATTAAGGAATATAGGAAGTTTCTCAAAGAGACCCAAGACCTTCAGGAGGCATACAATGCAAAATGGAGTATCGCCGAATGTCACAGAAGACTGAAGGATTACCAGAAGGAGATAGAGGCATGCCGTGATCTCTATGATAGTTTTCATGGGGTCAATGAATCATTTCGGCAGATAACCCAGGGCATTCCATGGAGAATTGCAGGGATCTATATGGATCAGCTAAAAGATTATAGAAAGGCTATAGAGTGGTTTGAGATGTATCTACAAAAACGAAAGGGTGGTGGTTCACCAGATGAGGTAATACTCAAAATTGGCACCTGTTATGAGAATCTTGGAGAGGATGAGGAGGCTATACAAGTATATAAAAGGATTAAAGAGGGCAGCTGGAAGTTTAAAGAGGCAGAAAGGAGAATCATTAAGATAGAGAACAGATTGGGGATTATTAAAGAATATCCAATAAAGAGTATTTATTTAGATAAATTCGATGAGAATCTTATCTGGTTCAGAACTGAGGGAGGAGGAGTTTGGAGATACGAGAAGGACACTGGAAGATCTTTCAATTTTACTACAAAGAATGGGTTATCTTCCAATATCATCGAGGATATTCTTGTAACAAAGAGAGATATCTGGGTCAAGACAGAGGAAGGGATAGATAAGATAAACAAGGCTACAAATAAAACAAAACTTTTTGGTCGCATAGTGGATATTGCCTATGATGGCCAGAATGTTTGGATGATCAATGCTCATAAGAAGACTGCTATTATCGTAAAATATAACGAGATAGGTGATACAATGGAAGAAGTTACGCCAGACGACCCTATAAGATTCCCTGTGGGGTATAAAATTATTCAAGACGGAGAATATGTTTGGACCTATGGAGGGGAATATCTGGCAGGCTATAATAAAACGAAGAATACCTGGGATAAATATGGGAAAGCGGAGTATCTTCTTCGATTTAAGGCAAGTGATGGAAGTTTCCTCTGGTTTGATACCGATGATGTATTTGGTGGATCGGTAGGGATATATAGATTTGACAAAAGGGATCAGTCTTGGGAGTTATTTCCAAGAGTATCTGCTTCAGAAGTCCTTCCCACCGAGAGATATGTCTGGTTCATTGGTACAAGGGATGTAGTTAGATACGATAAGGTCTTAAATGAATTTAAAAATTTTTCTCTCTCAAGATATCCCAGAAAATTCCTACTAGTTGGAGGAGCTTTATATGGTATCTTTAACGAGGGTGCATTTAGGCTTGATGAAGTTGTGGGTGATTGGAAGGAGAGCTATCCAGCTCCTCGTCACTTCTCACGTGGAGATTTTCGATTCTTAACCGTCCAAGATGGAAGTATCTGGTTTGTGTATGTAGAATATTCCCATGATTTATATAGGTTTGACACTATAACCAAGAGTTGGGAGAAATTTGCATTACCATTAAGCAACATTAAAGACCTTACAATAGATAAAGAATGTGCATGGATAATCTCAGTTGGTGAAGTCTTTAAATATGACTTTGCCACCAAAGGTGTGGAAAAGATTCCATTGACTACTTCATCAAACTCGAATCAAAAAAAACGGTGAGATTTGACTTTTTGAAGGACTCTTCCACCTTTATTCTGTATTCTTCTACTACTTCTCTGGCTAAAGAGGAAAGGATGGCTTTCATTATCCATTAAAAAAGATGATTCCCAAACGGCAAGATAACGGGGGAAAAAGTATCGCTATTCTGGACAAAGGAAGATGAGGCTGTAGTATGTCTCACCTGCGAAAAACGATGCGGAAAACTCTACACCCTAATCTATGGAGAGATATCCTCAATCAGTGCCAACTCTATAGAGAAAAAGCCGTTCTAATTAGGGGACGTTGTTGAGTTTGTTAATTAACTCCTTGATAAGAATATCAAATCCCGATATAATGATTC
>DNCN01000172.1 GCA_003485015.1 bacterium | reverse complement strand
TCTTCGGCCTCCTGGGCCCTGTCCCGGTAAGTCTCTATCTCCTGAATCTGGAGCTTTAACTTCTTCTCTTCCTCCTTCATCAGATTGAGTTGTTTTTGTAAAAGGTGGGTCTCTTCCCTAAGCCCCTTGACCTCTTCTGCCTGCAAGAGCAATTCCTGCGCTTCTTTTATCTTATTACTCAGATCTTTCTCTTGGGTCCTTAAATTCTCAATCTGGTTTTTGTAGATCTCCATCTGGCGCTTGAGGAGCTCTGTCTCTTTGAACATGGCGCTATCTTCAGCCTGAATGGTAAGCTCAGTGGCAGCCGCTTTTAGCTTTTCAGCCTCAGCCACATCTTTGGCCTTCTTTGCCTCCTCACGCAGCCATTCTGCCTCTCTTTGTAATTCCTCGATCTTCTTTGCCTCAACTTGAAGTTTGGCGGCTTCTTCTTTCCAGAGTGCCTGTTTGCCCAGCTCCTTACGCAACCTCTCTGTCTCCAGTTTCAATTTCTCTGTCTGGATCTTCAATTCAGTCTGTTGCTCTTGGAGGGTCTTGGACTTGAGCCATTCTCTCCTCCTCTCGACCTGATATACCCTCTGGGCCTCAAGGGCTAAAGCAGCATGCTCGGCAATAATACAGAGTAGATTCAGATCCTCTTCAGTGAAGGCCCGGGCGGACCGCTCATTATTCATATTGAGAACCCCTATGACCTCCCCTTTTATCTTTATGGGACAAGAGATGAGGGACCCCGTATAGTACCTTGTATGGTAGACCTCTTTCCTTTTAAAACGAGAATCTTTGGTGATATCTTTAACCAACAAGGGGCTGCCTGTTAAGGCAACATAGCCAGCTACTCCTTCGCCTATCTTTTGCTGAGTATTTGCAACCACACCCTCACTTAAGCCCTTCTGAGCCTGGATAGTCAAGACCCTAGTTTTGGGATCGATAATCATCAGGGAAACAATCTCAGCACATATCGATTCAGAAGCAATATTGATGATAAGATCATACAACTTTACCCCGTCAACACCCACCATCAAAGCCCGACTCTCTTCCAAGAGTCTATAAAATCTAACAATATTCTGGCTTAGGATCTTCTGGCTGTGGATTTCGAGTTCCATAGAGACAGTATTTATGGATGATTGGCAGAGGAGATGGATCAAGCCAAGCTCTATCTCTAGAAGTTTTCTGGGGATAGCCTCACGTTCATTTATTGAAGCAATAAATTCATTATAATCGATGCCCAATTTATTTGTGATCTCTTTATAGATTGGAAAAGGTAGTTCGCTATCCACGATCTGGCAATCTCCAATTGCGCCGATGATCTCATCTTCTACAACCATTGGGGTGATGAAACCTAAGAAATTGGCAAAGCATTTGGTCACAAAGGGCCCTTTAGTCTTTTTCACCTCTTCTAAAACCCCTTTGAAGTGTGCTTGGCACCACTTGGCTCCTTTCTCTGTGTCCTTGATCAACTGGCAGTATCTCCTATTCTGCTTAACTGTGTAGACAAAACTTCCTTCATCGTCTATTAGCCAATAGGGTGAATCAAGTTTCCAAAGTAGGGCCTCGCGGATCTTGCGCCATTCTTTAGACTTAACAAAATTACTTAAGAATTCCTTTATCTCTTTCTTGGTCATCCCCTTTTCTCATCTCCTCATCAAAAATTTACCTTTTATTTATCTTTTCCAAGCTTAAGGTGCTATAAAAATTTTACTTAGGGCTAAAGGTTTTAAATCGAGATTAGATAGTTGAGTATACCTTTGGTTGCCTCTCTGCTTCTAAAATCCTGAAGCATTAGCTGGTCTCCAGATGAATAGATACTTCATGGGGGAGCTTAATGGATCTCCAGAGCCTCTCAATGGCCTAACTCCATACATTTCATTCTCATTCGATTGGCCATCAGTTCTTTATCTTTTAAAAAGACCTCTTTAAAAACAATTCATATCTGTTTTGACCAGCTCATTTTATATTTTCTTCACTTAAAGACCGATTAGATTTTTTAAGTGATTGGAAATAAAGAAACTAGATAAAACTAAAATAAAAAAATTAATGAAAAAGATCCTTATCTTTAAAGAAATTTGCATGAGTTTTTTTGTCGAGTATCTCAAGATAATGGTGGGAGTGGAATCAGATCTTGGGGTGGGGCAAAAGACCGACTTTCTCAACCAGAGATATGGGTAAAACCCTTTCTCTCGTTCAATTGGCCACGGCTATAGATATAGACGGCATAATAAACGCCTTCTGTCCTCCTCAATCAATCTATGTGATCTTTCCACAGATCGTTATCCCTTCTCTTTTTTTGGCCCTTGATCTTCTCTATTCCACTTTATTAGATCTCTGGGGGATTGACCCCACGAGATTGTTTTTTCATAATACTTAAACCGTACTGAGCAACCCCAAAGGGATGAGAATAACCAAGATGGACTCTTCTTGTTCTACTCTCTCCTCTCTTTTACCTACTTCTTTAAATCGGTTAAGATCATAGATAGCTTGAGTTTGGATGAAGTCTCCACCAAGTCTTGTTTTCTCCCCCTGGTAAGCCCTAAAGATTCCAATATCTTTATCTCCTCGCTCGATTGTAATAGACCTCGGTCTCTTTTCCAAGAAAGTTTTGGTGTCCATTGCAGAAGAGGACTGACTTAAACATCCTTGAATATATTCCTCAGCAGCAATTACCTCCTTGATGACATAACCATGATAATAGAGTCGTTAATAGGAAAGACCTTCAACTTAATACCCCGATTTTTTATCCACCCATTTATTTTAGAGAGTTTATATCATCTTGAAATAAATGTAAATCGAGGTTTTGCCCCCTCCAAGCGAAAATTTTAATTTTTTTTGGGATTTTATTATTTTTCTCTTGCCCTTTGGTCGATTTTTATTGTATATTAAATTGTCTTACATTATCAAAATATAGTTCGATTACAAACTGTTTGGCACTAAACTGCAGATTACTAAGTTCTCAAAATAAATTTCACATCTTTGAGATATAGGGGAAACTGATGCATAGAGACACTCGAGGGAGGTTTCGGTCTTTATCATCAATCAAAATAGCCCCTCTTATGATGTTGTAGCCATTTTTGGACATCAGATGATTTATAATCCCCTTATTTTGTTTTAGAGGAGGAGAAGATGTGTGTGGCCTCTTTGGGATTTATGGGCATAGAGATGCGGCCAGACTCTGTTATTTAGGTTTATATGCCCTCCAGCACCGTGGAGAGGGGGGAGCAGGAATTGCCTCTTACGGTAATGGCCAGGTTAAGATCCATAAAGGGGTGGGTCTAGCCAGTGAGGTCTTTGATGAGGGTAAGATCAGAACACTTAAAGGCCATTTAGCTATTGGGCATGTGCACTACTCAACTACGGGCGAAAGCACCTTAAGGAATGTCGAGCCTTTCCTGGTTGATTACCTCAAAGGTCCTATCGCTGTTGCCCACAATGGCAGCCTGACCAATGGCCACAAGCTGCGTCATGAATTGGAAAAGGAGGGATCTCTACTTCAAACTATTACAGATTCAGAGATAATCGTCCACCTTCTAGCAAAAGCCAATAAGAGGTCCTTAAAGGAGGATATCATCTGGACGTTGAGTCAGCTTGAGGGTGCATACTCCCTCCTTTTGACCATAGGGGATCTACTGGTAGGCATAAGAGACCCTAAGGGGTTCAAGCCCTTAGCCTTAGGAAAATTTAGGAATGCCTATGTTCTGGCCAGCGAAGCCTGCGCCTTGGACCTGATCCAAGCCACATATCTTCGCGAAATAGAACCAGGAGAGGTTATTTTCATCAACAAGGATGGAATAGAAAATTTCAAGCCCTTGTCTCCATCTAAATACTCTCATTGCATCTTCGAATACATCTATTTTGCCCGACCTGACTCTAACATCTTTGGTCAGAATGTCTATCTCGCTAGAAAGAATCTGGGTAGAAGATTGGCCATTGAACATCCAGTTGAGGCAGATCTGGTTATGCCCCTTCCCGATTCAGGAAACTACGCTGCCCTTGGGTTTGCCGAACAGTCTAGACTTCCTTATGAATTGGGAGTGGTTAGAAATCACTATGTTGGTAGGACCTTTATTCAGCCTGCCCAACCTATCCGGGACTTTAAGGTAAAACTAAAACTTAACCCCATAAGGGAGGTTTTAAGGAATAAGAGGATAGTCATCGTTGAGGACTCCATTGTTCGGGGAACAACCTCGAGAAGCAGGGTGAAGACTCTTCGTAAGGCGGGCGCCAAAGAGATCCATATGCGGGTCAGTTGTCCACCTATTAGATTCCCTTGTTTCTATGGAGTCGATTTTCCCACCAAGGAAGAACTTATTGCTTCTAAGTTTAGTATTGACCAAATCCGTGAGTTTATGAATCTGGATAGCTTAGGGTATCTCAGTCAGGAAGGGATGCTCGAGGCTATGCCCCTTCCCAAAGAGGACTTTTGCACCGCCTGTTTTGATGGCCTTTACCCGGTTGAGCCAGTAGGGACAGCTGGGGTGTTTATACGAAATAAGAAGAATATTCCAGGAGGGTAGATGACCAAGTTATGGGAGAAGGGGTATGAACTGAATAGAGAGATCGAGTGCTTTACCGTCGGCGAGGATTATCTCTTGGACCAAGCCCTGGTCAAAGCGGATGCCATCGGGACTCTGGCCCACGCCAAGACCTTAGAACAAGCTGGAATCCTCAATTCTTATGAAGTGGAATCCCTCAAGAAGGTCTTACTCAAAATCCTTAAAGAGGATATCACCATCACACCTGAGGAAGAAGATGTCCATACAGCCATCGAGAATTATCTCACCAAAGAGCTTGGAGAGTTAGGTAAGAATATCCATACTGCTCGGTCTCGAAACGATCAGATACTCATCGACCTTAGGCTCTACAGTAAGGAGAGGCTCTTTGAAGTCGAAGAGACCCTTCTTGAATCCTGCCGAAAGCTCTATTCTTTAGCTCAAAGACACAGGGATATCCCGATGCCTGGCCGGACCCATTTTCGAGTGGCTATGCCCTCTTCGGTCGGACTTTGGGCAGGGGCCTTTTTAGAGTCACTCTTGGATGACTTGATACTCCTTGAATCCGCGTATAGTCTCAATAACCAATCCCCTCTGGGCTCAGCGGCAGGTTATGGGGTTTCGTTGAATATCGATCGTAAGTTTACAGCCGGTCTCTTAGGCTTCGCTAAAGTTCAGAATAATGTCCTCTATGCGAGTAATTCAAGGGGAAAGATAGAAGCAGTAATCCTTTCAGCTTTATCCCAGGTAATGATTGATCTTTCCAAGTTAGCTACAGATTTGATCATCTTTACCGCTCCTGAATTTGGTTATTTCGAGCTACCCAAAGAACTCTGTCCTGGCTCAAGCATCATGCCCCAAAAGTACAACCCGGCTGCCTTAGAGATCCTTCGAGCAAAGACGAATGTGGTTATCTCCTATCTCTTTGAAGTTCTCAATATTATCAGTTCTCTCCCCTCAGGTTATAATCAAGATTTCCAAGAGACGAAAGGGCCTCTGATGAGAGGATTTGAGATTACCCTTGCCTCCCTTAAGGTAGCTGGTCTAGTTATATCTAATTTGAAAGTAAACGAAGAAAGCTTATTGAGGGGGTTCAGTGATGATATCTTCGCGGCCGATGAGGCCCTAAGGTTAGTCAGACAAGGGATGACCTTCCGCGATGCCTACCAAGAAGTGGCCAAGCATCTGGAGAGATTGGAGGCCTCTGATCCAAAGGAGAATATCCTCTCTAAGACCCACCTGGGAGCCCCTGGGAATTTAGGGCTTGAAGTGACCAAGGAAAGGATGGATGAGGCTGCCTCTAAATTAAAGAAGCAGAAGGAAGTCTATCTTAACGCCATCTCCTCTCTTTTGGGTGCACCTTATGAGATCTAAAAAATGCTTGACAAATCTTTGGTTCTTCTATATACACTTGTTTGTATTTAAAAAGGTAGACTTTTCTAGGAAAGAGGGGTGAGAGAACTGTGAATTTTGTTCTCAAATGGATGATTGTTCTTTCTTTAGTTTTCGGTATTGGTTGGACAGTGAGTGGTTGTGCACCAAAGCCGCCGGAACCGCCAGCGCCACCTCCAGAGGAAGAGA
>DNCN01000012.1 GCA_003485015.1 bacterium | reverse complement strand
ATGAAAATCTTCTTGCCCTCTGCTTAGCTTTGTAGTATTATCTTTCAGAGCCCGCTCCTCCTTTCCTAAAAGATCTCTTTTTACCCTGATAATAACATATCAGGGTGGGGAACCGCTACCTGAATTTCAACAGTCAAGGGGACAATCTCGACAGCGTCCCAATGGGGCTATAACCCTGGTAGAAGATGAGGGAAAGGACATACCACTTGATATAGGACTGCTGATTTAGAGGGTGTCAAGATGAAGAGATGGTTGATAATAGTTCTGATTTTGGTCATTCTTCTGGGGGTGGCTATCTCTATCCTAGTAAAAGGAAGAACCGAAGAAGTGGTCTTGGTGACTAAAGGTGAGGTGGTCTCTGGAGAGCTGATACTTAAGGTTACCTCTCGAGGTAAGATTGAGGCCAAGGATAGGTTTGAGCTTTCAACAAAGATACCTGGGGTAGTGACCTACATCTTGGAAGAGGGGAGTATAGTCAAAAAGGGCCAGGTGGTGGTGGCCTTGGATGATAAAGAACTTTGGGCTAGGCAAAAGGAACAAGAGGCACTTTTGGCCAGTTACCAATCAGAGCTTCAAGCCCTTTACCGCAAGGCAAGAGCAAAAGAGCTGGAGAATAGGGTGGCTGAGGCCCGGGTCTCCTTTGATGAGGCAGAGAGGCAGCTTTCAATTGCAGAGAGGCTCTTTGAAGAGAAGGCCATTCCAGAAGATAGATTTAGGCAGATAAAAGTGGAGTTTGAGAGGGCCAAAATCGCCTTAGACCTTGCCCTCTTTCAGTTAGAAGAAGAGAAGAACCAACACAGGGAGAGGATAGAGGCCGTTAATGCCAAGATAAGCAGCATCCAGGCCAACCTTGCCTCTATCTCTCAACAGGCGGCCTGGATAAAGCTCTCTTCCCCAGTTGATGGGGTTGTTATCCATAAGCAGGTTGAAAAGGATACCTATGTTCAGCCAGGACAGATGCTTTCGGTGGTTGCGGATACGAACCGATTCATCGCCAAGACCAATCTGGATGAGGTCGACATTGCCAAGGTTGCTCTGGATATGGATGTCTCTGTCTTGCCCGATGCCTTTCCTGGTAGGGCCATCTCTGGTAGTATCACCAAGACCGCTCCCTCTCCCATCCTTCGGGAGAAGATCAATACCTTTGAGGTGACTGTTGCTCTGGAGAAGACCGATCTTCCCTTGAGATGTGGGATGCTCGGAGATCTAATAATAGTCTCGGCAAAGAGGGATAATGTATTGAAGGTGCCTTATGAAGCCACAGTCAATATCCTTGATAAGACCTACGTCTTTGTGATTAAGAGAAAGCGGGCCATAAAGAGGGAGGTAATTCTGGGGCTTCGTAACCCTAATGAGGCCGAGGTATTATCTGGATTAAAGGAAGGGGACGAAGTAGTAATAAATCCACCGGTCGATCTGAAGGATGGGGCCAAGATTAGGATAAAGAGAGAGGAATAGGGATGCTGATTGAGTTGTGCGAGGTGACCAAGGTCTACCCGATGGGCAAGCAAGGCTTTTATGCCTTAAAAGGACTTTCTCTATCGATTGAAAAGAAAGAGTTTATAGCCATCGTGGGACCTTCGGGTTCAGGCAAATCGACCTTGCTGAATATCATCGGTTGTCTGGATAAGCCTACCCTAGGTAAGTATCTATTGGAGGGAGAAGATATTGGCCAAAAAGATGACTTTAGTTTGGCTAAAATCAGAAATACAAAGATCGGGTTTGTCTTTCAGTCATTCAATCTCCTCCCTAGGGCCACAGTTTGTGAGAACGTCCTATTGCCCCTCTTCTACTCGAGGATCCCTCGTAGGCAGAGAAGGGGACTGGCTGAAGAGATACTGGAGAAGGTTGGACTGGCTACAAAATCGAATCATCGACCAAGTGAACTCTCCGGTGGTGAGCAACAGAGGGTGGCCATCGCCCGGGCCCTGGTAAACAATCCCCTTATCGTCTGTGCTGATGAGCCGACTGGCAATCTCGATACTACTACTGGCAGAGAGATAATGGAGATATTCGCTCAGCTGAATAAAAGGGGTGCTACCATTCTTTTGATTACCCATGAGAGGGATATTGCCTCTTATGCGAGTAAGATCATCTATCTAAGGGATGGGGAGATTGTGGAATGTTCATAGACTATATCACCTCTTCATTAAACAGTTTGAAACAGTATAAGCTACGTTCCTTTCTATCTATGTTGGGAATAATAATCTCTGTCTTCTCTATCGTCTCTATCATTACCCTTGGCCAAGGAGGAAAGGAATTGATCGTCCGTGAGTTTACAGGTAGCGGTACTGATTTAGTTGTAGCCCATAACGACCAGATGACCGAGACCCGAATGGATAAGTTCGCCTACCTGACCGAGGCACAGGTTGAGGCGATGAAGAGGAAGATCCCGGGGGTTGCCGATTTAGCCCCTGAATATCTCCTCTCTACCACAATGAAGGTAGGTGGTGAGAACAAAAGGATTCCAGTGATAGGGGTGCCGGCCAACTGGTTTGATATACGGGGATTGGACCTAGTGGTAAGGGGCAGAAGGTTCACTGAAGATGAGGTTAGACACTCTCAGAAGGTCTGTATCGCTGGTCAAGAGCTTTTCAATTCCCTTTTTGGTAAGTCTAAAGCCTTGGGACAAGAGATAAGTATAGAGGGAATATACTTTAATGTGATCGGCTTAATGGGACACAAGTTGAAATTGGGACCATTCGACATCAATAATGCCTTGATTCTGCCATCCTCTTGTATGCAAAGATTGCTCGGGACACAAGAGGTGTATGTGGTTATGTTTAAAGCAAAGGATGGAGTACATCCCTCTGTTCTTAAGGAGAGGATAGGTGAATACCTGCGTGAAACCTTCTCTGGTAAGGATCTGTGGGCAGTCCACACCATGGATGAACTGATTAAGATCCTCGATACAGTGACAAATATAATCTCCATAGTCATTAGTAGTATTGCCGGTATCTCGCTCTTAGTGGGTGGGATTGGGGTGATGAATATTATGTTGGTAGCTGTGCGGGAGCGAACCAGGGAGATCGGGATAAGAAAGGCGGTAGGAGCCACTAAATGGGATGTACTCTGGCAGTTCTTGATCGAAAGTCTAATCCTCTGTTCCCTGGGTGGAGGAATTGGGATATTGACGGGGGTAAGCCTCCTTCTTTTAATCGCTAGATTGATGAATCTGGCTATCTTTGTCTCTGGCGGCGCGATTGTCCTCGGTTTTACATTCTCTTGTTTGGTGGGCATATTCTCTGGTGTCTATCCAGCCTATGTGGCAGCCAATCTCAATCCAGTGGAAGCGCTTAGATACGAATAGATAAGTCTTCTCATTCTCCCATGGCCCGGTCAAACCTTGCCTTAGCTATCTGGTAGTCTATGAGGGTATCGATATACCTATTTCTGGCCTCGCTGTGGGTGATCTTATACCTATTGACTTCATGAGAGGTGATTATACCCACCTTGAACTGGAGCTGGGCGATCCTTAGATTCTCTTCGGATAGTTCTACATTCCTCTTCATCGCCTCAATCTGCTTTTGGGCAGAGATTACCTGGTAGTAAGCACCCCTTACCTCTTTTAGATCTCCCGCTCTTTCTTCCTTAGAGCATACTTGGCTGCCTGTAAGTCCGATTCAGTCTTCTCTATTCTGTTTTTGGTCAGTTGGCCGTCAAAGATGGGGCAGCTTATGTTTACCCCAACATTCCAATATAATAATTGGCTTCAAAGTTGTTCCAGGCACTAGGATACTCCTTGCCAATCCCAACCCAATGATGGCTAGCCACAAGGGTTAGATGGGGATATCTTCCACTTCTGGCCACTACAAGTCTTCCCTCGATAGCCTGGATTCTTTGTCGCAATTCTGCAAGCTCAATCCTTCTATCCGTAGCCATCTCTATAGCTTTCTCTATATCTATCTTGAGAGGCATACCAGAATCTGCCTCATCAACGACAAGAACTTCTACCTCAGGTTCTATGTCAAGTAGACATTTGAGTTCATCTTCAAGCTCACATCTTTTAGTCTGCGCTTGAATCAAGCGGTTCTCCTCATTGGAGAGATCCACCTTCGCTTGTTCTACCTCCACGGGTGCAATGGTTCCCTGAGAGAGTCGAAAGGTGGCTAGTTCCAGAGTCTCTCGATGGTAAGAAACCATCTCCTCGCTGAGCCTTACCAGGAGTTCCTGACGGACAAGTTCCCAGTATACTCTCTTAATCTCAAAAATAAGGTTTTGGCTAGCCAGCTCATAGTTGCATCCAGCCGCTTCAAATTCTGCCTTGGCTTCCTTAAGAGTACCAGTGATCTTTCCGCCCGTGTATATGTTCTGGGTAAGCTTCAAGGCAAGGGCATTCTTCCACTGCGATGTTAGAGGTGGCTTAACTTCATAGGTCTGGCCGAACAATTTGAAGGTTAAGGGTTCGCCTGGCACGCTAAGGGTCCTCTCGTAACCCGAATCAAGGTTTAAGGTAAGACGGGGATACCATTAGATCTAATCTCTCCGATGGCAGCTCCCCAGCGGTTGATTGTCTCCTGAGCTTTCTTCAGGTGCAAGTTGTTCTTGAGGGCTATCTCGATTGCCTCAGCAAGGGATAGATCCATCTTCTTTTCTGCCCAGCCCTTTTGAGCAAACAGTGATACTCCCAGGAGGACAATCATAATCCATTCGATCTTTCTATCCATTCTGCCTCCCAATACATTTAGAGTGATCTCTCTCTTACTTAGGTTCCTTTGTAGTTCCACTAATAGATTTAGTCATTACTACAACTCCAACTTAAAGTCAATAAATACTTACTTTAAAGAAAATCAAGAGGGGGTCTTAAAAAATACATTGAAAAAGAAAGGAATTTCTGGTAGAATATTTTTGTATGAAGACCAAAACCTTCTCAAAAAAGATCTCCATAATAAGCTTGATAACTCTATTCTCAATATTCAATACTTACCAGGCATTAGGAATAATAAAAGATAGCGCCACAGATGACGCCAAAGATTACTACTTCAAATACGCCACATTCTATGAATTCTACCCAGATCACATCAAGGTTTCACATGTCATAAGATTGACCGGGATGGTAAATTACACCTTACCAAGGCTGAGGGATACCCTCAGTACACTAGACCTATACTCCCCTGAGGATATTTATAATCTTCGGGTGAGCCCAAATATCAAGATTAACAGTTCAAGGACCTCAAAAGATCCATATAGAGGGGTAGTGTATAAGAGATGGTTCTATGAGATAGAGGTCGAAAAAGGGGATGCCTATTATCTGAGTTATATGGTAAATAGGCTTCCACACTTCCATACACTCAAGGAAATAGCTCCATCTAAAGAACTAACCTTTACTATGAATGCCTCTTGGGGTAGCACACCTGGAGATTATAAAGTCTTTGTGTTTCCAAGTAATACCGAGATTATAGAGTTCCCTTATCTTCATCCTACCAAGATTTTGGACCATCATGGATTCAAGCTTCTGATCTACGACCTTTCAGGCCTCAGAGTGAACGCTCATATCCACATCAAATTCATCTTGCAGAAGGATAAAGAGGGTTCATTGGATATGGTAAATATATTTAACAGCCTACTGGAGGACCATGAAGTGGCCGCTGAGGTCTTTTATGAATACCCTACCTTACCATTCCCATTAAAATTTATAATCCCTCTTCAGGATGCACTTTTATCTCCACCCACAATAAAAGAGGGATGCTTATATTATGTATTTGAGAATTTTGTATACGGATACGATCTCTCAAAAGGAAGAGAAGATCTAAAGATACCCCTTGATGATTATATCACTACTTCACCAGTAATTGTAGAAGATAAAATATTTATTGGGTGTGCAGACCATAAGTTTTACTGTCTCAATAGATTTAGTGGTAAGACAATCTATGAATTCAAAACCCGAGGATACATTACTACCCCACCATTATACTCCCAGGATCAGATATTCCTTACCTCCTGCGATGGCTATGTATATGCCCTCACCATAGATGGAAGACTGAACTGGAAATATAAACTTGGACCAAGGTATAGAAGAGGGGATACTATCCCGATAATAATGAAAGATGGGGCAAATATCTACTGTAGTTATATGAATAGGTTATACTCTTTCAATAAAGAGACAGGCGCATTAAATTGGAGGTTTATGGCCAAAGAGCATCTCAGTTCTAGACCTATAATAGTAGAGAGTCAGCTGGTGTATAGTAGGGATGAATATGGACGGATCTACATCATAGATCTTAAGACAGGGGAGTGCCTAAAAGAGATAGAGGAATTCCTGGGGATTGCTTCAGAGTGGAATAAGGCAAATGATCTCATCATATTCGGTAACTTAGAGGGAGAGCTTTCTGCCTTGAAGATATGTGATAATGGCCAATCTTTGGAGGAATATTGGTCTTGCGGAATAGATGGATTAGAGGGAAGAATCCCCTCCCCCATTGCAGTCATGGAGGATAAAGTTATTGTGGATACAGCCTCAGGTATGGTGGCTATCGATATAGAAGATGGCGAGATCTTCTGGAAGTACCCTGCCAATAAGGAACACCCCATCCCTCCAGCCATCTCAGAGGGGTTTTTGGTCTACCCCACTTCAAATAGGCTATTGGTATTCTCATTGAAAAATGAATGAACTTATGAATTCTAAGCTTTTCCTCTCAATATCTTTAGTAGTGGGAATTCTATTGGCAAATAGCTGTGGAGGTTCCCCAAAAAACCCTGTCCAAAATCCTACCCAAAACCCTACCCCGTCATCGACTTCGGTAGAGACTCCTTCAGGAGAGACAGGAAGAGGAGTAATGCTTACAGCGGATGCAACCAATAGGGAACTGGAATACTTTTATTACATCCCCACATCTGTGGCCACTTCAAAGAAGTATCAAATCCTACTCTGCGTCCCAGGATTGAATGGGAGCGGTGCAGTGTTTATTCAGAGAGAATGGATGGAATTTGCCAATAAGAATGGTCTAGTCATTGTTTCGCCATCTTTTAGATTCAATCAGAAAGACTGGGAAAATAAAAGAAGTTATCAGTTTCCTGAAGTCTGGTCTGGCAATGCCATAATGAAGATAGTGGATGAAGTAAATAGAAAGATTGGCTCTAAAGACAGGGGTTTGTATCTATTTGGGCACTCCGCTGGGGCACAGGTTGCTCATCGATTCGCCCTCTTTAAGCCAGAGAGGTGTGTGGCTGTTGCCGCCCACGCCCCTGGAGGATGCACCCATCCCTCACGCTATATCCCGGTGAGATTCTTAATGACTGTGGGAGAGGATGACCATGATCGAAGATGGAAGACAAAAGAATTCTCCCAAAGATGCCAAGAATTAGGGATCTCTATCGTCTATAAAGAATACCCCGGGGTAGGACACGGACTTACTCGAGAACAGCTTGAACTCTCCAAAGGATTCTTCGAGGAGATCATCTCCAAGAGATTGAATCGATAAATGTTAAGTTTAGCCTTAAAAACTTCAAACTTTTTAAAATGACTCTAATCTGACAAATGGAGGTAAGAGATGATGGGTTTCTGGTCGAAGATACTTGGAAAAAAAGAAGAGAGGGTTCTCACAGAGGCAGAGTTGTTAGTAGAAGCCCAAAAGTTCCTGCAAGAGATAGAACAACTGATTTTCCTTGATCTAAAGAGAACGACGAAGTTGATTAATAAGAGAAGTTATGAATTCGATCCCCTATTTGAAATCGGTGGCTCGCTCCATAAGAGGTTTGCAGAGGTTGTGTTAAAAACCAAGCACCTGACTGGACTTAAGCAAGGTGCTTCTATGAGAGAGCTTAACTATGAAGACTTACCCTCTGTAACAGTAATATCCAATGGCAAGACAGAAACCCTTGGACAAGTAGTCGATATCAGTAAAGATGCAAAAGAGGAGGTAATACGTCTTACATTCTGGAAAGAGGCGTCTCATCGTATTCCCAATAGATTTCCTATGGCTTTAAATACGATCGAAATCCTCTGTGAATTTATCTTTGATCCAGATGTTGTCTATATCTGGGTAGATCGTCCTTGGGAAATATTCATCCGTAAGTCTTTTCTTCTTTCTGAAATTCCAGCCTCGGATCGAGATGTAAAGATAGGAAGAAGGGACGAGACAACAAGGGCGTTACTCCGGTATGTAGATGAAAATCCTGAAGAAAAAATGAAAGACTATGGCTACTTCATGTTTAAGTTCTATGGAAGATCGAGCAGTGCTGAAATTTCAGAGAGATAGACTTATTAGGCATGAAGAGTCAAATTGAAATACAAACAGGAAAAAATCATTTAAATCCCCTCTTCTGCTTTCAGTGGGTTTTACCCAAAATAGTTATTGCATCCTTCCGCTACCATACGGAGACTTAAAGGGATCTATATTGTCTATGGGTCTAGCTATCTTAGCAGAGTAGCGGGCTTCTTGTCTTTCCACCTTTTGGAGTTTTCTATCAAAGGATTTTAGGGTCTTTAATGCTTCGTCTTTTACCTTCTCATCCTTGGTCTTTAAAAACCAATGGCGGACTTGGTCGTAAGCCTCAATGGCATCCAATTCCTCAAGGGCTCTGAGAAGTCTGATCTGACCTTTGGGATCAAGGCTGTCGAAGGAGTCGATTAGGTTCTTTAGCTCTGGGTTCATTCCTTCTTCTTTCTAACGGATGTTCACCCCTTT
>DNCN01000123.1 GCA_003485015.1 bacterium | reverse complement strand
TGGACTGAGACTCAAAGATTAACTCCTCTTCTCTTTATTGTGTCCTCTAGATTCAGAGGTTTTGCCCCTTTGCGTTCTGCGTTGTAGACAGAGATAGTGTTTAATCCTTTGAAGCAGCCCCTTATCTTGGAGATGGCCTCTTTTGAAAGGGGTTTTATCGGGGAGGGTCTTAAAGGGGTATTTATCTGGATCTCATCGGGCTGGAGCTTAAAGGCTAAGCTGGCCAACTCGTTTACTTGATCTTTGTTCTCTCCGATGAACATTATCTGGAGAGCCAACCTAGTACGGTACTCCTCCCTGAAGCGTTTTATACCTTCAAGTATTCCCCCAAGATTTACTCCTTTAGCCGGTCTGTTTATTCTCTCAAACAATCTTTGAGAGGGGGCATCCAGCTTGACTACCACAAGATCTGCCAAGGAGAGTTCTTTTCGGACATCATCCCGATTCATCAAAGATGAGTTGGTCAGAACTGCCACGGGTTCCTTTCGGAATCTCCTTAAGCTCTCCACTATCTCACCCAGATTCTCTGCCAAGGTAGACTCCCCTCTTCCTGAAAGGGTGAGGTAGTCCATTTCAATCTTGGGTAATCTTTCTATCTCCTCAATGATCTCTGTGGTAGCAACAAACACCCTTCTCTCCAGTTCATAGGCTAAAGCCTCTCCCAACTGGCAGTAAAGGCAGTTGAAGCTACATATCTTATCTTGTCTAGATAAAGGGTCTACCCCCAAGGAACGACCCAATCTCCACGAAGAGACAGGTCCATAGATGTAACGATACATTACCCCTTACCACCTAAAAATTTTATATAAAAAGAGATTATCATAGAATTGTCATAATCTCAAGGGTTTTTTGGCTGGATAGACAGTTCATCTCTTAAAAATAGCGTAAAGGTGTATATAGCAAGATCTATTCTTCTGATCTTTTGTAGCCCAGGGCTGATTTTTCTCGATAGAAAGGTTTTGACAAGAAGAAAACGGGTATGCTAAAATAGATGAAAAGAGAGATTGCATTAATTTTCAATAGATTGTTAAGGTTGAAAAGGAGGCGGGAGTATGTCAGGTCATTCAAAATGGGCCGGTATAAAACACAAAAAGGCCCTCGTTGATGCCAAACGGGGCAAGCTCTTCTCTAACCTAATTAGAGAGTTGACTGTGGCTGCCAAACTTGGAGGTGGAGATCCTGAGGGGAACCCACGTCTTCGAGCCGCCCTGCAGCGCGCTCGGGATGCCAATATGCCGGCGGAGACTATCAAACGGGCTATTCAGAGAGGAACAGGTGAACTCCCTGGAGTGGTCTACGAAGAGGCCATCTATGAGGGGTACGGACCGGGTGGGGTGGCTATTCTGATAGAGGTATTGACCGACAATAAGAATCGAACTACTTCAGAAATACGCAATATTTTTAGCAAGAGAGGTGGCAATTTGGGAGAGTCAGGATGTGTTGCCTGGATGTTTCACAAGAAGGGTTATATCACCATTGATGGCTCTACGATCAATGAGGATGAACTCTTAGAGCTTGTCCTTGAGGCTGGAGCTGAGGATATGTCTATTGAGGAGAAGACCTGTGATATTACTACTGCGCCTCAAGGCCTTGAGGTAGTGGTCGCAGTCTTAGCCCAGAGGGGAATTGCTCCCTTATACAAAGAGACAACGATGATTCCCTCAAGTTACATCAAGGTTGATGGTAAAGTAGCTAAGGCCGTACTCGCCCTGATAGAGACCTTAGAAGATCACGAGGATGTCCAGCATGTTTACGCCAACCTTGACATCCCGGATGAGGTTGTGAATGAGGTTTCCTGATGATGCTTCTTGGGGTTGATCCTGGGCTGGTCGTTACCGGATACGGACTCATTAATCTTGCAGACGGTAGATGTTCCCTCATCGAGGCGGGTGTAATTCGGGTTAAGAGAGAAGAGGATCTCCCAATGAGACTGAAGGGGATATACGATCGCCTCCAAGAGATTCTTGAGATTCACCCCGTTGATTTCCTCATCATCGAAGATCTCTATTCGAAATATACCTCACCCAAAACAGCTATCTTGATGGGTCATGCCCGAGGGGTTATCTGCCTTGCGGCAGCCAATTGGGGTGTGCCGGTTATTGGGTATACCGCTACTCAGGTTAAATCGGCTATTACTGGGGTAGGTAGAGCATCTAAGTTCCAGATCCAGAGAATGATCCAGAAGCTTCTTGATCTCTCCTCCTTGCCAGAGCCTTCAGATGTGGCTGATGCCCTGGCCTTAACCATTGCCCATGCTCACACTATAGAAAAAAAGGTTCATTAAGGTGATTTCATATTTAGTGGGTCAGCTGGTTAGTGGGGAGGAGAATAGGCTTATCCTTGAGGTCAATGGTGTAGGCTACGAGGTGTTTGTTCCAACCATTGTGATGAAGAGTTTGCTTCAGAGGGGATGCAACGAAGCAAAGCTATACACCTTGCACTATTTAGAGGTTTCTCAGAATAGAAGTCAGCCAATCCTTATCGGTTTCAATAACGAGGTAGAAAGGGAGTTCTTTAAACTACTCATTAAGGTTTCGGGTGTTGGCCCTCGGACTGCCTGCCAGGCCCTATCCTTTCCTTTCTCTATCATTGCCAAAGCCATTGACGATAATGACTTAGATCTTCTCTGCTCCCTGCCAGGTGTTGGGCCAAAGACAGCCCGCAAGATCATTGCCGAACTCCAAGGAAAAGTGGGCTGTTTCCACCTCATTCAAGATGAATACCTGAAAGAAGCACCCTCTTTGAAGAAGAGTATCGAAGAAGAGGGGGTAAAGGTGCTCCTTCAGCTCCAATATAAAAAGTCAGAGGCAAAGGAGATGATCAAAAAGGCCTTTTTGCACTCTTCTACAATCAACTCTGTGGAAGAGCTGATGAACGAGATCTACCGCCAGCGAGTAGTTCCGCAGTCCCAAGACGGTACAGATTGTTCCAAAGTGGGTGAAGGGATCTGAAATTTGAAGGAGAGCCTTTAAAAAGAAGTAGTATTGAGATAAAAAGATGAAGAGGGAAGAGGATATTGGCCAAGAAAGATTCGAGGACGAAGGTTTACTCTTTCTCTCTCTGAGACCCAAGAACCTCTCAGATTATATCGGCCAGAAGGAGATGATTGGGAATTTAGCTATCTCCTTGGAGGCGGCCAAGGTTCGAGGTGAACCGCTCGATCATATCGTTTTCTATGGACCACCAGGGTTGGGAAAGACAACCTTGGCTCACATCATCGCCTATGAGATGGGCGTTAAGATTACCACCACTTCTGGCCCGAGTTTGGAACGGGCAGGTGACCTGGTGGGGATTCTGACCAACCTTCAAGAGGGAGATATCCTCTTTATCGATGAGATCCACCGGTTACCCAGGGTGGTGGAGGAGTTTCTCTATCCGGCCATGGAGGACTTTCGAATAGACTTTGTTATTGATAAAGGTCCCTATGCCAAAACGATCAACTTCAATCTGAAGCACTTTACCTTAATTGGGGCTACTACCCGGGCTGGTTTGATCACGGCACCCTTGCGGGAACGCTTCGGCATCTTCTATCACTTGGATTTCTATGAAGATGAGGATTTGGCCGAGATTATCAAGCGTTCCTCTAAGATCTTGGATATTGAGATAGACGATAAGGGTGCTTTTGAGATTGGACGGCGTTCTCGCGGGACTCCCCGCATTGCCAATCGTCTCTTAAAGAGGGTCCGGGACTATGCCCAGATTCAAGCCGAGGGAGTCATTACTGAAGAGGTTGCTATATCTGCCCTTAAAACGCTTAAGATTGATGAATTGGGGCTTAGTCAGACCGATAGAAGACTCCTTGAGGTGATCATCATCCACTACGATGGGGGGCCGGTGGGTATTAATGCTTTGGCGGCTACCATGCATGAGGAGTCAGAGACCATTGTCGAAATGGTTGAACCCTATCTCTTGAAGATCGGGTTTCTTAAACGTACCTCCCGAGGGCGGGTGGCGAGCAAACATGCCTACTTTCACCTCGGTTTTGCTCAGGAAAGTGATATACAGAAAAAGAGCTAAATTGTTGAAAAACTTGCCTTACCAGCTAAGGCCCTTCTCTTGAAAGGTCGATTATTCTGCCTTGGGAATATAAGCGATGGCTTCTATCTCTACCTTGATGTCGAAAGGGAGTCTTGCTGCCTGAATACAACTTCGGGCAGGTCTATTCCCCTTAAAGTAATCTTTATACACCTCATTCATTTGCTTAAAGTCATTCATATCCGCTAAGAATACAGTGGTTTTGAGGACATTATCCAGCGATGATCCCCCTGCCTCAAGGACTATCTTTAGATTCTCTAAAGCCAGTCTGATCTGATCTTCGAACCTACCTGAGACAATCTTTCCCGCCTCAGAGAATGGTCCTTGACCAGAGACAAAGAGCAGATTATCATAAGCTATCGCCTGTGAATATGGTGCCCCTGCCACTGGTCCTCTTTGAGTAGAAATAGCCTTCTTCATTTTTGCTTCACCTCCATGGTAATCATAACATATTTGGCCTTCTCCGAATCAACTCTCATCTTGACTTATTTCGTCAGATTCATTATTAAATTCTAATATTACTCTATGTCCATTCAATCCTTGTTGCTACAGTTTTCTATGCGATATTTATTCCCTGTTTTTTTAGGGCAATTTATAGTAAGATAATACCACAAAAATAGATAAAGAGACAAGGGGTTTTTCTCAGGTAGAAGTGGAGGTTTTTCTTGACAAGGGGCAGAGGGTTACATTAAAATAATGTTATCTTCAAAGAAGAACTTATGGGTAGTGCAGAAGAAAGGTGAGAATAGCTGTTATTGGAGCTAAAGGGCAACTTGGGACTGAGCTGATAAAG
>DNCN01000195.1 GCA_003485015.1 bacterium | reverse complement strand
GATAAAATTCTTTACAGTACCAGAAGACCTGAGAGGTAAAGAAATATGAAAGTGGCTCTATTCCAAGTCAAGTCATATGAAGGTGTGGAAGAGAAGATCAGGGAAGGGATTGAGGCTATGGGCGGCATCTCACAATTTGCAAAGAAAGGAGACAAGGTTCTCCTTAAGCCCAATCTCCTCGGATTCTACAGACCAGAGAGGGGGATAACCACCCATCCCTCTATTGTAAAGGCAGTGGCCAGGATAGTTAGGGAGTGTGGTGCTACGCCAATAATTGCTGATAGTCCTGGGATGGGGATCTCTTATACCCAATGCTCTCTAAAGAAGTTATATGAAGTCTGCGGAATAACAATGATAGAAGAGGCAGTCCTCAATTATGACACCAGGACAAGTAAATTGGGCCACTTTGAGATCATAAGACCTGTTATTGACTGCAATCTTATCATCAATATCCCAAAACTCAAAACCCATGCCCTAACGGTCTTAACTGGTGCAGTAAAGAATCTCTATGGTCTAATCCCAGGACTTAGTAAACTCTCGTACCATTTAACACATCGAGACACAGAGAGTTTTTCAAGGCTTCTATTTGAGTTATTAGAAGTGATTGAAAAACCCCAACTTGCTATAGTAGACGGGATAATCGGTATGGATGGGGACGGCCCAATGGACGGAAATTTAAGGAATGTTGGAGTGATCATTATCAGTGACACCCCTATCCTTGCTGATCTTATCGCCTTAAAGATTGTGGGTATCCCCTGCTCCCTCCTTCCCGGCCATAAAAAGAGACAAGATCTACTCAAAAGCGCAGAACTCTTTGGAGACCCTCTTAGTAGGCTTATCCTCAAGGAACCATTCATCCTCCCCAAGTCTATCCCCTCTTGCGAATGGCTTAGTTTTCTTAAACCACTCCTTACGGCAACACCTGTAATAAGAAAAGATTGCAATGGCTGTGGAACCTGCGTTAATGTCTGCTTGCAAGGAGCTATTAGACTGGAACAGGGGAGAGCAAGCATAGAGGATAGGTTGTGTATTCGCTGTTACTGCTGCCAGGAGTCTTGCCCAAATCAGGCCATCGCCCTAAAGAGATCGATTTTATATAGATTCATCTTAAGGATAACAAAAACAAGATATTACAGGATATTTGAAAAAATATATCATCTAACTAGATTCCCTATCAACCCCTTTTGGGGGAAAGTTGAAGATTTCAAGGGGAGATTATGGGAAAGATTAAGGTGTCTTCGCAGGTAAGACTCATTTGTGGGATGATTACTCAGGATGAAGGACTCTTCGAGAGGGCTTCGCAGAGAATGATTGTTGAGTTTGGCCCCATCGATTATAGGAGCAAGATCTTATCTTTCGATCATACAGACTATTATCAAGCTGAGATGGGTCCGAATCTCAAGAGGAGATTTGTCAGTTTTAAGGAGTTGATAGATAGAGAGAGGCTTTCTGAGATAAAGTGTTTTACTAATACCTTGGAAGAAGAGTTTAGTGAAGGGGAAAGACGCCAAATGAATCTTGATCCAGGATATCTCACCTTAGATAAGCTTGTCTTGGCCACTACCAAGGACCACTCCCACCGTATCTATATAGGGAGGGGGATCTACGCCGAAGTAACCTTACACTACCAGAACAAAAAATGGCGACCTTATGAGTGGACCTATCCCGACTATCGGAGTAAGGAGTATCTTGAAATCTTCAAAGAGCTTCGATCCCTCGCAGCGACACAGGGCTTAAAAAGCTAATCGGCTTTTTCTGCAAAGAATTCAAGCGTCTTTTTGAGTCCTTCCTCTAATCCTACCTCGGCCGTCCAACCAAGATACTCTTTGGCCTTTTGGCACTCTAAATAGCTTCTGTATATCTCCCCTGGCCGTTTTGGTCCATAGATGGGGTCAAGATAACAGTCCATAACCCCCTGAACCTTCTTTAAAAGTTTATTGACTGAGGTAGGAATACCTGTCCCAATATTGAAGGCCTCGGTACTCCCCTCAGCACTAACCAGAAGGTTAGCCTTCACCACATCACCCACATAGATATAATCCCGAACCTGCTCACCATCGCCATAGATGGTCGGGGTTTCTCTTTTTAAGAGTTTATTGATGAAAATGGCAATTACTCCTGCCTCGCCATATGGATCCTGACGTGGGCCATAGACATTGCCATATCTTAGGATGGTATAGTCTAAGCCATAGGTGTTATGGTAGTAATAGAGGTATTTTTCAGTGGTGAGCTTGGTTACCCCATAGGGCGAAAGGGGAATAAGGGGATAGTCTTCTCTGGCGGGAAGGATCTCTGGCTCACCATAGACAACACCACCAGAAGAGGCAAAGATAACTTTTTTAGTTCCATATTGTATACAATTCTGTAGAATATTAAGTAGACCAATGATATTTATCCGGGCATCAAGGATGGGGTCAACTACTGACTTCCGAACATCTATCTGGGCCGCATGGTGATTGACCAAATCTATCTTATGTTCTTTAAAGATCTCTTCTATCCCTGGATCTTGAATATCCAAGTGGTAAAACTTTGCCTTCGGGTTTATATTCTCCTTCTTTCCAGAAGAGAGGTCATCGACGATGACGACATCATCGCCCCGCCCAAGATAAGCATCAACGAGGTTTGAGCCGATAAACCCTGCGCCGCCAGTCACTAGAACATTCATCTCTCCTCCTTAGGGATAGCGCGTAATCAAACTATTCTTTGGCCATCTTATTGACAAGCCTCTTCAGGTCTGCAGCGTGCTCCTTGGTGGTCACCAAGATCTTATTGTTAGCCTGGACGATAACCAAGTTACTGACACCCATTGTCGCAATGAGCTGGTCTTCGGCATAGATAATGCAATCTCTGGTTTCAAGCCCAATATGCCTACCTCGCAACATATTTCCATCCTCATCAAGAGGAAGAGCACGTTCTAAGGCTGTCCAGGTGCCAAGATCGTCCCATGGGAAACTTACTGGGATCACTACAGCCTCATCTATCTTTTCTAAAACACCAAAGTCTATAGAGATCTTCTCCATCTGAGGAAACTCCTCCTCTAAGACTCTCTCTTCCTCCGGTGT
>DNCN01000168.1 GCA_003485015.1 bacterium | reverse complement strand
TTACTTAACAAAGTAGTGATAAATGCCGATTTGGTTTCCCATTTTTCTACCTGGTGGAGAAATCTTTTTCTTGACCAACCATAAATAAAATATATTATACTAAATGGTGTAATACTGGATAGTATAATTAAGTAGAGAGCCTATGTCAAATCCCTTCAAGTATGGTGGACTTGTCAGTGGGGAATACTTCTTCAACCGCGAGAAGGAGAAGGCTGAGTTACATCAGGCGATCGAGGAAGCCTTGAATGTATTCCTTTATGCACCACGCAGATACGGCAAGAGTTCCCTGGCGCTTGAGGTGCTTAGAGAGGCAAGAGAGCGAGGATGTATATGTGTCTATCTTGACCTGCTAAAGGCGCCAACAAAGCAGAGATTCTTAGAACTCTATGCCCGGGAAATATCCAAATCAATGACTACTAAGTTTGAAGAAAGACTAAACTTTTGTAAAAAGACTTTCAGCCGGTTTATCCCCAAGATCAGCTTAAAGACAGGTGAAATCCCTGAGGTAGAGTTTGAGGTCACCTGGAGTACCCAAACAGAGGGTATCGTTAGTGAGGAGGGGATAGATCTGCCCCGGAAGATTACCAAGGAGGAGAATAAACGGGTAGTAGTTGTCTTTGATGAATTCCCAGAGATAATCAATTATGATGGTAAGAGATTCGAGGGTGAATTACGGGCCTTTATCCAAAGGCACGAGGATGTATGTTATATCTTTACGGCAGTAAGCGGCGATTACTCTTCAAGATGATCAGTGACCCCGACAGACCATTTTACAAGTCTGGTAAGATTATGCCACTTACCAAACTCCCTCAGCAAGAATTTGAGAACTTTATCTATAGTCGGTTTAGATCAGGAAAGGTGGCTGTGAGCAGAGAAGACTTGAAGTTTATATTTGGTATCACCAAGAATCATCCTTATTATACTCAAATGCTCTGCTGGGAGGTATGGGAGAGGTGTCTGGCCAAAGGAGAGATTTCAAAAGAGGACATAAAAGAAACCCTTGACATTCTCCTTGACCATCAGGGAGAATACTTTCTCACCCTCTGGGATAGTTTTAGCCTCCAGCAGAAGATGCTCCTGTTAGCCCTGGCTGAAGAACCTACCATAAATGTCTTCTCAAAAGACTTTATTGGTAAATTTGGCCTGGGGGTAGCTTCTTCTATTCAGAAATCGTTGACCCGGCTGAGGGAGCCTGAAATAATAGAGAAGGTCGATAGCACATATGAGATCTCTGATGTATTCTTCAGCATATGGTTAAAAGGGAAGATGGCTTAAAGAGGCATGGGTGGGGCGATGGAAAAGGAGAGCTAAGATTTGAGGATAACCTATCTTATGATAAATGCTGATATTGTATGTGGGGGAAATAGGACTGTCTTTGGCCAAGTGAACGGCCTGATTGAACGAGGGCATGATGTTAAATTACTCGCCTTAGCGGGAGATAAACCTTTTATTCCACTCAAGACAGCAGTAATAAATGTCCCCAGATTTGATGGTATGATTCCTCCAAGTGATATTGTTGTGGCGACATTTAACATCAGAGCCCTCCCCCGCTACAACCCTAACGATGAAATTCCGTTCTACATGGCCTTAATTAATGAAAGCTATTACTGCGATGATCCTATCCATCGTGAGATCTGCAATTTACTCTATCGATCCCCGATGAATCTCTTGGTGAATTCAACATGGATTATGGAGATATTCAGAAAGGAACTCCATCGCCAGTCTTACCGGATCCCTGATGGCATCGATCTTGATTTCTTTAAATCAAGAAAGGATAAGATCCTTTGTGCGAAGAACGGGAAGGTTCTGAAATGTATCGGGGCGGGATAAATAAAGGCCTTTCTTATGGCTTAGAGGCCCTTGGGTTGATTAAAAAGAGATCTTCTGATATAGAGATAGTGCTCTTTGGAACTGATGAACTTCCCAGGGTAGATTTTCCTTATACTTTCTTCTTTAATCCTCCACAGGAGGATCTGGTCAGGATATACTCATCTTGTGATGTCTTTATTATCCCGTCCCTCTTAGAGGGTTCTCCGAACCCTCCTAAGGAGGCAATGGCTTGTGGATGTGCTGTTGTGAGCACAGATTGGCCTGGCCATCAAGATATCTGTGTAGATCAAGAGACAGCTTTGGTTGTACCACGGAGAGATCCTAAGAGACTTGCTGAGGCGGCTATCAAGATCCTGGAAGACGATCTCCTTAGAAATAGATTAATTGAGGGAGGCTATAAGAAGGTTAAGGAGTTTGGATGGAGAAGAGTGATTGGGGAGTTAGAGGAGGTCTTCGAGAGGGTTAAGGAGTTGAAATCCCAAAGAGATCTTAAGAAGATGACCGAATGGGAGAAAGTAGTGGCCATCTCCCCCGAAGATGCCTGGGCCCACTATCAGTTTGGAATTGAACTTTCTAAGATGGGAAGAATGAAGGAGGTAGAGAGGGAGTTTGAGGAAGCGGCAAGGTGTGGCCCCTCCTTCGAACTACCTCTTGAGGGCTTAAGGATATTGAGGGGTGGTCAGAGGGTATTTCCCCAAGATTGGTCTGATTTAAAAGGGAGTCTTGTTATCTCAAAAGGAGAGGATTGTCTCTAAAATGGGGGTAAAAGTTCAGCTTACCACAGAG
>DNCN01000087.1 GCA_003485015.1 bacterium | reverse complement strand
ATATTTAAAGGAGTTAGCCTATATTTGGAAAGTGTCTAAGTTTTGTAATGATAATTATGATAGATGCCCACATAGCTCAGGAGGTCAGAGCGCATCCTTGGTAAGGATGAGGTCGCCGGTTCAACTCCGGCTGTGGGCTCTAAAGATAGATACTATTGAGCGTCAGCGAGGTATGTCCTGTGGTAATGGTTTGTAGATTATTAAGATGCGCCTTAGCGTCCTAATCAAAATTTTGACATGGACCCTTATCCTCATCCTTGTGACTATCTTCGCCTTCCTCTTTACCCTCCTCTTTGTCCCCCCTATCCAACGAGAGGTGGTAGTCCCTGATGTGACTGGGAAGGACTTCGCGTCTGCCTCTGATATCCTTGCAAAGCATAAGCTAAAGATTAAGAAAACCTCGAGATTCTCAAGAGAAGTCCCGATAGGCAATGTCATCGCTCAAAATCCCTCTCCAGGAAGGAGAGCGAAAGGTGGACGTGAGGTGGAAGTTATTGTCTGTGAGCAAAAAGGTGATGTGGTCGTCCCTGACTTAAGGGGACTTACTCTGTCTTCAGCCAAAGAGATACTCTTCCGCTCAGGAGCGATTGAAGGAAAGGGGGGACTGAGAACAGGATATTTAGCTTACGTGTATCTTCCCGCGACCGAAAAAGGGAAGATCATTGCTCAAAGTCCTTTACCTGGAACCGAGGTGGTTAGGGGAACACCAGTAAGTCTTCTCATCAGTCAGGGGCATTGGTCAAAATCTTTTCTGATGCCAAAACTGGTGGGCATGAAGCTTGAAGATACCCTCCAGAAGATAAAAGAGCTGGGTTTAGTTATCAACCAGGTAAAAGAGATCCATAAAGAGGGAGCGCCAAAGGGGATAATTATCGATCAATCGCCACCAGATGGGTGTTGGGTAAGAGCATCGGACAAAGTTGACTTAGTTGTCTCTAAGAGAACTGATTTAGTGGTCCCTAAGGATAAAAAAGAATCCAAGGAGCCTAAGCCCAAAGGTGCTGAGAGGATACATCTTAAGCTTGTTAGGTTCAAGGTTCCTGAGGGGTTTTACTATAAGCAGGTTCGGATGGTAGTCACGGATGATAGCGGTAAACGGGAGATGTATAACCAGAAAGAAGCACCGGGTCGAACTATTGAAACCTTGGTCTCGATAACAGGTCGGGCAAAGATCTCCATCTATGTCGATGGAGAGTTAGTTGAGGAAGGAAATCTCTGATGAAGAAAACGCCTAAGATAGAGGAGATACCTGGCGGGATAACAGCTGTACCAGGTATAAAGGCAGGAGGAATCAACTGTGGAATAAAATCTGGCCGCTTAGATCTGGCTTTGGTCTATTCCGTCATACCTGCAAGCTGTGCTGGGGTAATGACCACCAATAAGATCAAATCTGCCTCCCTCTCTCTTGATCGTAAAAGATTCAGGAAGGGTGTAGCCCAAGCCATTATTATCAATTCAGGAAATGCCAATGCCCTTACTGGCTTACAGGGACTTGCCGATGCTACAGAGATGGCTACCCTTACAGCAGTAAATCTTGGGATAGACCCAGAATCTGTAATTGTTGCTTCGACCGGTACTATCGGTAACCCATTGCCGATGGAGAAGATAAGACGGGGAATTCCTAAGCTGGTTAGACTCCTGGGAGATAAGGATGGGAGTGAAGCTGCCCAGGCGATCATGACCACAGACACGGTCAAGAAGGAGTTTGCCCTAAGATACCACCTAAGGAGAAAGAGTTTTACTATCGGTGGAATGGCTAAAGGATCAGGGATGATCCATCCTCAAATGGCAACGATGCTTGCTTTTATAGCCACAGATGCTACTATCCCAGCAAGGATATTGAGGAAGCTCCTTAAACGTTCAGTTGATTGCTCCTTCAATATGATTAGCGTCGACAGAGATACGAGCACCAATGACTTAGTCGTTCTCTTGGCTAACGGGATGAATAAAGACTTTTATGTTGATGATGAAAAGAGCATGTCATACCAAGGACTTCAGGAGGCCCTTGATTATACAACCTCTCGGTTGGCAGAGATGATTATTAGAGATGGGGAGGGTGCCACCCGGCTTATCCGGATTAGGGTCAAGGGTGCCAGAACCTCCCAAGAGGCTAGAGGGATAGCTCGAACCATTTCCACTTCCAATCTGGTCAAGTGTGCCATTTATGGAGGTGACCCCAATATCGGACGGATAATGGTTGCTATTGGCTATTCCGGGCATACAATTGATCCCGAAAAGATAGATCTCTGTCTTAACGATCTCAAAGTAGTTCAGAGAGGGATGAAGATCAATTTTGATCGGAATAGGGCCAGAAGGATCTTGCAGGGTAAAGAAATTATCATTGGCGTTGACCTAAAACAGGGAAAGGAGACAGCTGAAGCCCTTACCTGTGATTTGAGCCCAAGATACGTAGAGATAAATGCTCATTATTGTACTTAGTCTGTTTCTTAACTGTGAATCTTCAGGATTCGGGCAATTAATTGAGCAAAATAGCCCGTCCAATCCTCTTCTGGTCTCTCTACAGAGTAAAATCAGGAGTAGATAAATGGTAAAAAACATCTTTGTTACTGGTGGAGTAGTATCGTCCCTGGGTAAGGGAATTGCTGCAGCCTCAATTGGTCATCTCTTAGAAGAGCGTGGTATTAGGGTCACACTTCAGAAGATGGATCCCTATCTCAATGTCAATCCCGGTAACCTCTCTCCTTATCAACATGGCGAAGTCTATGTCACTCAAGATGGTGCGGAGACAGATTTAGATTTAGGCCACTATGAACGATTCACCAATATCGCCATGACCAAGGACAACAATATGACTACAGGCAGCATCTATCACTCGGTCATCTCTAAGGAGAGAAGAGGGGACTACCTGGGTCAGACTGTTCAGGTCATTCCTCATATTACCGACAAGATAAAGGCGGGTATCCGCAAGCTTGCCGATCCCGAAAAGGTAGATGTAGTCATTACCGAGATTGGCGGCACGGTGGGCGATATTGAAAGTCTCCCTTTCTTGGAGGCCATCCGTCAGATGAAGAACGACTTAGGTAAGGAGAATGTGGTTTATGTACATCTCACCCTCCTCCCCTTCATCGCTGTCTCAGGGGAGATAAAGACCAAACCCACTCAGCACTCAACTAAGGAACTTCGGGAGATCGGTATTCAGCCAGATATTATCCTCTGCCGTACCTCAATCCCTTTAAATGAAGAGATAAGGTCTAAGATTGCCCTATTTTGTGATGTCAAGAAAGACGCCATTATCGAAGCCATAGATGCTGAAACTATCTATGAGATCCCTCTGATCTTCAAGAAGCAGGGGTTGGATGAACTCTTGATCAAATTCCTCAATCTTAGTTGCCCCGAGGCTCAAGCTAAAGGTAATCGGTGGGATGAGATAATTGAAAGGTTGAAACATCCTCAACATGAGGTTACTATTGCCTTGGCAGGAAAGTATATTAAACTCCACGATGCCTATAAGAGTATTATTGAAGCCCTGATACACGGCGGGATAGCTAACTATGCCAGAGTAAATATAAAATGGGTAGATGTTGAAGAGATGGAAAAAGGAGAAAACAGCGATCTTTACCTGGACGATGTCGATGGAATCCTGGTCCCAGGGGGTTTTGGAGAGCGGGGAATAATGGGCAAGATAGAGGTAGTCCGATATGCTCGAGAGAAGAAGATACCCTTTTTGGGAATCTGCCTTGGACTCCAATGTACCGTGATCGAATTGAGCAATAATGTCGCTGGTCTATCTGGTGCAAATTCGTCGGAGCTTGATCCTCACACCCCCTACCCGGTCATCGATCTTCTACCCGAACAGAGAAAGGCTAAGGAAGTGGGGGCAATGAGATTAGGGGCATATCCCTGCAAACTCGATCCTACCTCTCTGGCTTACCAAGCCTACAAAAAGGATTTAGTCTACGAACGACATCGACATAGATATGAGATTAACCAGGATTATGCGGATGTACTCAAGAAAGCTGGTCTTAGATTTACTGGTCTCTCCCCTGATGGCCGATTGGTCGAGATTGTCGAACTACAAGATCACCCCTGGTTTGTAGCCACCCAGTTTCATCCTGAATTCCAGTCAAAACCAATAGACCCCCATCCCCTCTTTCGCGACTTCATTAGTGCTGCCTTGCAAAAGAAGAGATGCGGATAAAGCTCCAAGAGCGCATTAGAAGGCCATGGAGTGCCTTTATTCTTACATCAATCGTTATTGTTGCCTCTCTTCTCCTTATAAGATCTCTAAAAGGTCCCCCTACCCCAAAAGATGAAACCTCCTCTCTTGCTCCCTATACTTCCTCTCCTGAGGCAGGGATGGAGAGATTCAATCTAATCGAAACCGTTGATGGGGCGAAAAAGTGGATGCTTACTTCAAACCAGGCCCAATTCCTAAAAGAAGAGATCCAGCTTGAGGGGTTCAATCTGGTCTTCTTCGAAGAAGAGAAACCTATCCTCACTCTCTCAGCCAAAAAGGGGGTTCTGGATCAGAAGGTAAGGGACATAAAAACTGCCTCTAATGTTATGGTTGTGGATGGTTCTGGCAAGATGAAACTCGTTACCTCAAATCTATGGTGGCGGGCTAACCCGGGAGTGCTCACTACAGAAGACAAGCTCACCCTAACTAAAGATGGAGTTAGAATTATGGGTAAGGGCCTGATAATGGATCCAAAGATGGAGAGAGTAGAGATTAAGAAAAAGGCGAGAATAAGGATAGAAGAATGAAACAGATTCTTGGTATTCTTTTACTAGTATTGATTTTTCTTCCTCCAGTAGAGGCCAAGAACGAAAAATCTATTGAAATTCAGGCTGATCATGCTGTTTGGGACAGGAAGAACAACCTCACTATATTGAGTGGAAATGTAGTTATTATCCGTAAAGAGGTTAAACTCGAGGCATCTGTGGTTAAAGCCTTGGGAGAACTGGATAATATAGAGAAGATGATTGGAGAAGGTAGGGTCAGGATTGTGGATTCTCTCACTAAGAGTGTCATCACCGGAGGATACATCGAGTACGATTGTTTAAGGCAATGCGGGTTTGTTACGCTAGATCCAGTATGCCAGCAAGAAGAAGACAATCTGCGGATTGCCTCTCCTAAGATAGAGTATTTCTCCAAGGAGAAGAAGTCCGTGGCTACTGGCGGGGTAGAGATTCACTACAAAGACCTAATCGCCAGAAGCGAAGAGGCTGTTTATTACACTGAAGAAGGGAGGCTCATCTTGACTGGTAACCCCCAGGTGGTTAGATCAGAGAGTAGACTTAATGGTGAAGGGATTACTGTCTATACCAAAGAGGATAGGTTTCAGATAATGGGAGGGGTGCGGGGGACTATCCTGACCCAGTCTCCTCCATAAGTACCATATCGCAAAGACAAAATAGTAAAGAGGAAGGGTTTAAATGGCAACTCTCAATCTGGAGAACGTAGCCAAAAGCTACCGCAAGAGGGCAGTAGTTAACAGAGTGAGCTTAGAGCTCAACCAAGGAGAGATAGTAGGGTTGCTAGGCCCAAATGGAGCAGGCAAGACCACCACCTTCCATATTGCTATTGGATTGACTCGCCCTGATAGCGGGAAGGTACTGATTGATGATCTTGATATAACGAAGTTTGCCATACACAAGAGGGCCAGGGTCGGCATCAGTTATCTACCTCAGGAGCCCTCTGTCTTCCACCATCTGAGCACGGAAGAGAATATTCTGGCTATCCTCGAAACCCT
>DNCN01000148.1 GCA_003485015.1 bacterium | reverse complement strand
TATGCTCTTTGGCAAGTAAGATATCCGTCTCTATATCAACTTCTTTTGTAGTAGCATTCTCCATCTCTAGCTCTTTGGGCTTTTGAGGCTCGACATGCTCTATCATCTCTTTTCCTTTTTGGCCACACCCAATAGTAAGAAGCAGAATTACCATCACAAGGCTCAGAAACCTTGGAATACCATTTAAAAGAAGCCAAGTTTTTGCTCTATAAGGATATTTCATTGGGTAACCTCCAATGGTAGGTATCTGATAAGAAAAGCTACTAAAAGCCCATTGAGAGATCCTCCCAAGAGAGCCATTATCATTAAAAAGGGAAGGTAGATTAGAGTTCCAATGTGTTTTATGATGAGGAAGGTAGCAATCAAGAGCTGGACCAGATTATTAGCCACAGCCCCAACAATACTAATCCCGATGAGACTGAATCCTAAGGAGTGTTTAAAGAAGAATAGACCCATAACCAAGGTAGCTACTGTTGTTCCCCCAAGACCAAGGACAAAGCTTGGAGTAAAGAGGCTGCCATTCAGTAGACTTCCCAAAAGACACCGTAGGAAGGTTACGGTCAGCGCCTCTTTCAGTCCCAAAAGGACAAGGCTCAGGAGGGTGATGGCATTGGCTAGTCCCAATCTTATCCAGAGGAAGGAGCCGAGAAATCCTCTTTCGACGGCATGTAAGATGGTTGCCACAGCCACTAAAAGGGCCATTCTGGTAAGTACTCTTGTCTGGCTAAGTCCTTCCAATACTATACCTTTATAAAAAATCTACAAGATAGTTATTGTAATTCTGCTAAGGCCCTTTCTGCTTCTTCTCTCGTTGGTGCCACACCATGGTACTCAACTACACCCTCCATAAAGGAGACGCCTTTGCCTTTGATAGTATGACAGATGATCATACTCGGAGAGTGTTTATTCTCTCTTGAAAGTGCCTCTGCCCTGAGAATCTCTTCTATCTTATGGCCGTCAATGGTCAAGACCTTCCAGCCGAAGGCTTGCCACTTCTCAACCACGGGTTCGATATTCATTACATCTTCAACTCGGCCATCTATCTGGAGCTTATTGAAGTCTAGAAAGGCACATAGATTATTCAGTTTATAATGGGCGGCAGCCATAGCTGCCTCCCAGATCTGCCCTTCTTGCGTTTCACCATCACCAAGGATAGTGTATACCCGGTAATCTTTTTGGTCAAGCTTACCAGCTAAGGCCATTCCCACAGCTATGGAGAGTCCTTGACCGAGGGAACCGGTGGAAACCTCTATGCCCGGCGTTGCCAGCATATCTGGATGACCCTGAAGATAACTATTCAATCTTCTAAGGGTCAAGAGATCTTGGATGGGGAAGTAACCAGATAATGCCAGGGCGGCATAAACGGCCGGGACAGCGTGTCCTTTAGAGAGGATGAGCCTATCTCGGTCAAGCCATTTTGGATCTTTTGGATTGTGCCTCATAACCTTAAAGTAAAGGGTAGTAACGACATCCGCACAGGATAAGGAACCACCGGAATGGCCGCTACCGGCCTCAGCCAACATTTGGATAATCCACCTACGTACCTCTTTGGCTTTATCTTCAAGTTCTCTAATTGATTCCGCCATCCTTCTTTCTCCTACTTTTTTATAAGCTCTACAGCCAATCTGGGGCTAAGTTCAGCCCGTTTATGTAAAAAGGGGACAAACTTTTTAAGCCTTCGGGTGTACTCTTCTCGGGCACAAAAGACGATCTCTGTTGTCCGAACCAACTCCTCAACAGTCAATTTTTCTATCTGGCCCACTAATTGTTGCTTCAGATATCGGATAAGATTGATCACCTTGGGATCATAACCAATACCTACCATAGGAATGTAGTTACAAGCGGCCAGGATAAGCGCATGGAGTCTCATGCCCATAACTAAATCTACCTGGTTAATCAAATTGGAGAATTCAAGGGGATTCTCTTCGCAAACCTTGGCCCTTCTTTCCATCATTTTCAAGGTTTCATGACAGAGACTTCGGTCGTCAGGATGGAATGGGAAGAAGATTACCTCGACCCCTAATTTTGCGATTAATTTATCAGCTGCTTTGGCTATCACATCAGAAAGATGAGGTGCCTTGGGCCATCTTCGAATAGATATCCCGATCCTTCGTTCGATGCGCATCCGTCCCAGATGGGTTTGGATGTCAATGTAAGAGAAGACAGGATCAGCTGAAAGAAAAATCTTTGGCTTCCAAACCCCTAAATTTTTAAGGGCCTTAACTGACTCCTCATCACGAGTGGTAATCAACTGTATATTGTTGAGCACATGCTGAGTAAGGATCCGGTTGAACCAGTTGTTTATAGGACCAATTCCCTGACTATAGACCATGACCTTCTTGCGAAGAGTCCGTGCCAGGTCGATCAGGCCTAAATAGTAAAAGAGTGAGCGGGAACTGGTTACATCCTGAAAGAGAGTGCCGCCACCACTGATAAATAGATCGGCCTCCTTTAAGACTCGCAGGATATCCCTCAAGTTTGATCTCTTGACCGCCCGCACGTTATAAACAGAGGTAGTCTGCTCAGGGTCAGCCGAAAGGACAAATATTCGAAACTCATCGAGACTTCGGAGGTTGTGGATAATGGAAGAAAGGATGAGTTCATCGCCCACATTACCAAAACCATAGTAGCCGCTTATCACCACCCTTGGTCGTCTTGAATCCTTCTCTTTCATTCGCTACCAGGCTTCTATCTTCCCAACTCTAGTCAGATTAATTCTGGTCAAAGCCAACCAGATAATGACTAGAAAGGCACCTACGAGCATCCCCAACCAGAGCCCATTAATACTGCGAAGTAGCTGGAAGAACAAGGGAGTATGGGGATGAAGATAAGTATTGACCAGGGAGACCTGGGATAAGGTTGCTATGGTTAAAAGAAATATGCTTTTATAGCCTCGGCTCAAGAAGAAGATGGCTAGAAATAATGCAGGATAGCCGATAAGGAATTCTTTGAATCTTGGACGGGCGAAGAGTAGCTTTTCTAAGACTGTCCGGAGTTCCCTTTCTTGTGGTAGCATAGGAAACTCATAATTTCCTGAACGGATAAGTAAAAGGATGATGAGGCTAAGAAGTATTCCCAATTCAATTAGCTGAATGGCTCCAATAGGTTTAGTGAATATTCGATTGAAACCGTATTTTCGGAGGTAGAGGAGCATTCCTGTACCCACAATCGGTAGAACAAGGGCAAGCTTTATACCCCAGACCTCTTTCACCTTCAGAAGATATTGGCTTTCGCTTAAGAGAGCAGTGATAAATAAAGCTCCCAAGAGAGTGGTGGCACTAACCATAATGGTATTCTTAGCGCACCAAGCTAATACAGAAAGGTCGCTCCTCTCTTTTGAGACTACTTTCAAGCTGAGTATACCCAGGGCAGGGAAAGCGATGGCTGAGATTACCACCCAGAATTGCTGTAAGAAAACGCGATTCAAGAGACCAATAAGCGAGATAGTAGCACCTGTCGCCCAGATGAAGAGGGAGTATCTCGAGGGGATAGAGATTATTCGATTTACAAGGAGGAGTATGGATGATATCACAGCTAACCCACCCAGAAATAGAAGAAGATTGTTCGTCTTTATTTGAGGGAGGGTATTCTCGGTTCCAATCCTGAACCCCTCTCGCCTTAAACCATCCTTTAGCCTGCGGACATATTCTAAATTCAGATTTATAAGGTCAATCTCTCCCTTAAAAAAGGGGATTAGGTGGAGACATCTTACATTCCTCTCTCTTACGGCACGCAAGAGTTTCTCTATAGCCATCTCCTGGTCCATTTTTTCTATCTCTTCCTCAGTAATTTGATGGCTCCGAATGAAGGTGTCTAAAGGCATCTGTGAAGATAAGAGTTGCATTCCTTCGAGATTACTGAATTCTACCAAAAGCAGCTTTAATCCTTTATTTTTAAGACCATTTAATGTTGCCAAAAGATATTTAGGGTGACCCAGAACCTCTTCCTCAAAGACAACCTTTCTTACACCACATACCTTGGCTGCTTCGAAGAGACGATTGATGGCTAAATCATTTGGATTCCCCCGATTGCTGGGGGAGATGATAACATCAAGATCCAATTTAGAGAATTCTCTAAGTTCCTCTTCTAAGAATCCTACACCTACTTCTAATAAACCCTCGTTTCCCTCAACCTCAATAATATTCAAATTTCCTTCCTTACCCTTGTTGGGGAGAGTAGAAGTTTTAAGACTTAGAAAATCATAGAGATGTTCACTGAGAGAGGAACTATCAGAGAGGATGTAGTTTTTATGAATATCTTGAGAGGGCCCTCTGAGCTTAGAATCGGGAGGGTCATAACCGACAAAAAAGTCAAACTGTAACTGTCGTTTAATCTGGTTTAAAGAGAAGATAGAAGCCTTTCCCTCTCTTTGGAGGCTTGAAAGAGTCTCTTCATGTAGAATGACCGAAGTAACTCCAGCAGCTTTAAACCTTTCAAGAAGTGTTAGTGGATTCCATCCATACCTTTGAGCAAGTGACTTTACGGAAGTGTAGTCGAGCGCAATATCCACCTCTTTGAAGCTTGACTCAATCCTTACCCGGTTTATAATCACCCCTAAGGAGATGAAAAGACCCAAAAGAAAGAAGAAGATTAATACCTTCGAAAATATCTTCATTAGAAGGATAGTTCACTCTCTTTTACTTCCAAGTATCCGGTATAATCTCGCTCGATGTATCTTAACCCCAAGACCATTGTCTCTAAGATGGCATCAGCCACCTTTTGTTTAGATCCATTGATTTCGCCTGTCTCCACTTGAAGCCAACCCTTCTTTCTTCTCACAGCTACCTTTAAACCAAGATAGTCTTTCAATCCTACCAGGGCTGTCTGTAAAAGGGTCGAGACAGCGGCGCAAACGATATCTTTTCCTTCTTTAGCGTAGCCACTGTGGCCCGATCCACCAAATTGGACAATCCTTCCTTTCTTATCGCGGCTGATATTTACTTCGACCATGACCGTTACGTTATATCTCGATTCTCTTGACCACGAGGGCAGTGTAAGGTTGGCGGTGTCCAATCTTCCGTCGGTAATTCTTTCTCCGTTTGAATTTAAAGATACGTATCTTCCTATGACGGTCCTGATCTACAACCTCAGCAATTACCCGGGATTTCTCCAAGGGCTGGCCAATAATAATTTCTTCATCCTTAACAACCATCAGTACCCGATCAAGTTCTATCTCCTGGCCTATTTCAAAATCGATCTTTTCGACCCTAAGGGTCGAACCTTCTTCTACCTTATACTGCTTTCCACCTGATTCAACAATGGCATACATTCCTTTTTCCTCCAGATAATCTTTTAAAATTAATATTACCACAATTAACCAGTTCTGTCAAAAAACCAGTCTCAATACCTCCAATCTCCACAGACAATTGTTACTTTTTACTACTTTTTATTTTCTCTTTTTTAAGGCCAGTATCTCCTTCTTGTATCTGGAGGAGAGTACCACATTCTGGGCAGAACTTGAAATCTTTAGCACATTGAGTACATAAGGTTCCACCACAACTATAGCAGATCAAAGTCGCTGGAATCTCTCTTCCACAGGAGGGACAGAAGTGGTACCCAACCACAATATCTTGACCACAGAAGACGCAGAATCCCTTGATTACCTCCAGCTCTCTTCTTTTGCCACCAACTGCTAATTCACCTCCAGGTTCTGGCTTCAATCCTACTAAAAGCTCTGATAAACCCTCATCCTGAAATTCCTCTATCTCTGGTATTTCCTCAGATATTATTCTTTCAGAAGGAAGAGCAGCCTTTAGAGGTTCTGTTTTAATCCGTTTTGACGTCCACATAAAAACCGCTACTAAAAGCAAGCCACTAAACACAAAGAGAAGACCCATCATCTCAGCTATCAGGATAGCTAAGGTACAAAGGAAGAGGAAGATTCCCAGGAAGAGGATCCCTCTTTTCAGAGCAAAACTGGCTATGGTCACTCTCCCCAGAAAGCCCAAAATGAGTAAGGAGATGATGGGCAGTGAAAGCGCAAAGGCCCAAATGATTGGAAGATGTCTACTCAGAATAAACATTAGGGGATAGAAGAGAAAGAAGCATATTCCTATAAGGAGGTAGTGGTGAATTCCCAAATGGATACCTTCATTCTTTGCTGAAAATCTCAGGCTCCCTAAGAATAGAATCAAGAATAATGGAGCGAGATACCTAAAGAGGGCAAACTCACGGGCGTGCCCTAACTTCTGAGGAAGCTCAACCCCAATATTATATCTGGTTATAAATTTATCCAAATTCCAAGATAGATCCCAGCCATCAGTCGTTCTGTTTCTGGTAGTAGGAAGAAGGGAGTTTGGGGGGAATTCTATATCGTGTGTTCCCAGTAGGGCCATCGTAAGGCTCAATTTCTCGATCCGTCTGTCATGATCGAGGGCATAAATGTAGTTATCAACACCCTGGGTGTGGTAGGTGACCGAAATGTCTTTGGTCTCATTAGAAGCAAATTCGGAATTGAAATAGATCCCATTACTAGCGTAGTGAACCTCAATAGGCTCTCTATCATCAAGCAGAAGCTGGGCGCTAGAGATTGTCTTTACTGTTTTAGGAAAGGGGAGCAAGAAGGATATATTCGCGGCGGTAGCATATGGGTTTTTTACCTTGTAGCCTCCGATAAAATCTGCCTCGTAAGTGGGTATCGATCGACCATGCCTCTCAAGGTAGTTTATCTTAAGGACGATCCTGATATCAGCTTCATCAGGACTGAAGTCAATTGGAACAGTCTCTTCTCCTCTTACAGGTATTGCCTTAGCACTAAGCCTTGGACTCTCTTGAATACTATAATCACGAGGTTCTTTGGTAATTTGGGTTATCATGAAGAAGATTAAAACCATAAGTACCAAGACTCCCAAAAGGAGAACAGTGAAAGCTTGGGGTATCTTTTTACTTACCTCCATAGTAGCCTCCTCGTTAGGCATATCTTTCTTTTCTAAGCTAAAAAACTACCACAATTTTTCTTCATT
>DNCN01000060.1 GCA_003485015.1 bacterium | reverse complement strand
ATTATCAGTTCCCATTGTCATGTAATCGTTAATCTTATCGAAAGGCATTATCCAGAATTACTTTCTAAGCTTGTGCCGGTGGTATCGCCCATGATTGCCTTGGGTCGATTCATTAGAACTTACCGCCATAAAAAGATAAAGATAGTCTATATCGGACCATGCATTGCCAAAAAGGACGAGATAAAAGATGAAACCCTGAGAGGGATTATTGATGAAGTGTTGATCTTTGGGGAATTGAAAGAGCTGTTGAATGAGTCTTACGAGACTCTATCCTTTAAAGAGAGCGGGTTTGATGGGTATATCTCATCTGTGGGTCGTCTTCTGCCTATGGCTGGGGGTCTTTCGAAGAATATTGGGGTTGTAAGTGATATCTCCCGAACTGATATTTTCATCACCGGAGGGAGAGAGAGGTGCTTAGAGGTATTAGAAGGGCTTAAGAATTCTGTAAGTTTCAAGTTCTTTGATATCTTATTCTGCCAGGCCGGTTGTCCGATTGACGGACCGGGCATGGAGAGCTCATTGAATCTCCTTGGTCGAAGGGAAGCGGTGATCAATTTTGCAAATGTAGAAGATGTTTTAGGGGCTAAAAAGACCGAATTTGATTCTATAGATCTTTCAAGAGGGTTTCTAGATCGATCCGCGGAGCTTCCTGTACCTACGAGAGAACAAATCAGAAAGATTTTAAACCAGACCAATAAATCTAAACCAGAGGATGAGTTAAACTGTGGAGCCTGTGGATATGCGACTTGTCGAGAGAAAGCCATTGCCGTCGTTCAGGGTTTGGCCGAGATCGAGATGTGTCTGCCCTACCTACTTGAAAGAATCGCTTCCTCAAAGGAGAAGGAGATAGAGGCCATCATCGAGAGCATGAATGATGGTTTGGTAGTTATTGATAAAGATATGCGTGTTACCCTCTTCAATCAAGCTGCCTCCAGAATCACTGGGATGTCAAAGAACCAGGCTATTGGAAGATTCTGCTGGGAGGTCTTTCATACTGAGATGTGCCGCACTAAAACTTGTCCTTATAAAGCTATTTCAGAGAGAGAGGAAGAGTTCTCCAATTATGAATCGACTATTTTGACTATGGATGGGCTAAAACTTCCCATTCGATCTTCCCTTGCCCTCCTTCGCGATGAGAAGAGTGAAGTAGTTGGTGCAGTGAAGGTTTTTTGCGATGTCTCTAAACAGAAAGAGATAGAAGAGATGAAGAGTGAATTTATTAGTCATGTTTCCCATGAACTGCGCACTCCTTTGGCTTCAATTAAGGGCTCGGCTGAGCTACTTCTCTATGGAATAGAAGGGGTACCCACTCCCGAACAGAAAAACTTTCTGGATATTATCAAGAATAATGTTGATCGCCTCATTAGACTAATTAGTGACCTTTTGGATCTCTCCAAGATTGAATCCGGAAGACTTCAGTTACAGATGATGCTTACAGATCTAGGTGGGCTTATTGAGGAGGTTGTCTCGAATATTAAGATACTGGCTGAAGACAAAGGCCTTAAGATAGAGGTTTTGTCTTGCAAGGATCTACCCAAAGTACCTCTTGATCCCGAGAAAATAAAGCAGGTTTTAACCAATCTCCTATCAAATGCTATTAAATACAGTTCCTCCGGAGTTATTCGGATCTGGACAGTCGATAGTGACCAAGATATTCAAATCAATGTTCAGGACAATGGTATAGGAATCGACCCTAAGGATTTTAAGCGGATCTTCGAGAAGTTTCAGCCAATAGATTCTAGCCAACCTAAAGGGGTAAGTGTTGGTTTAGGTCTTTGTATTTGCAAAGGAATCATTGAGGCTCATCAGGGGAGGATTTGGGTTGAAAGTGAGTTGGGTAAAGGCAGCACCTTCAGCTTCGCCCTGCCCAAAGAGAAACGGAAGGATGAGAAAGAACCCTCCTTAAAGGCATATGAGACTGAGCTTTCTAAAAGGCCTGTGGGAAGATACCGAGCCCTAAAGAAGATATTAGTTGTCGATGACGACCCTGAGATTCTCAATGTCTTTGGTGCCTGTTTAGAGGGAGAGGGATATGAAGTAAGCTATGCCCATGATGGTGATGAAGCCTTAGCCAAGGCTAAGGAAATAAGACCAGATGCGATTACCTTAGATATTCTTATGCCCAAAATGAGCGGCTTTGATGTTCTTGAAAGGCTTAGATCTTATGAAGAGACAAAAGACATCCCAATCATCATTGTCTCTATAGTTCGTGACCAAAACAGAAAAGAACTCTTCAGATTGGGTATTACCGACTACTTCTATAAACCCTTTAGTCCTGAATTCTTGGTTGAGCGACTCAAAAAGATGGAGGGACAGATTAGCTCCCTTAGAGAGGGAAAGAGGATTCTTATCGTAGAAGACGACCTTGATATAGTAAAGGTTCTCAAGAATACTCTTGTCCAGAGTGGCTATCACCCTATAGAGGCCTATAGCGGCGAAGAAGCTATCATTCTGGCCAATCGAAACAACCCTGATCTCATCCTTCTCGATCTTGGGTTGCCTGGGATGGATGGTCTTGAAGTTATAAGGAAACTAAAGAAAGATAACGCCACCTCCTCTATTCCCATCATTGTTTTGACTGTGCGTGATATTGAAGGTGATCGGATAGAGGCTTTAGGGCTGGGGGTAGTAGCGTATATGACCAAGCCCTTCTCTACCAAGAGCCTGGTTGAAGAGATTTGTAAGACATTGACTGATATAAGAAGAGTAGGCAAAAACAGAGTGAGGAGTATAAGAAGAGTTTTTTGAAAGTTACTTTTGTGACTGTTTGAGTCGGAGAAGATATGCCTGGGGAGTTGATTCTAGCCATCGATGATGAGGTGGATATTACTACTATTATCAAACGGGCCTTAGAGGTAAAGGGTTATAAAGTAGAGACTGCGGCAAGTGGTCAGGAGGGAATCAAGAAGGCTAAGGAGTTGCTTCCCGATCTCATCATCTCGGATATAATGATGGAAGGAATGGACGGCTATGAGGTCTGTTCCAGATTAAAGAATGATAGGCGCACTCGTTTTATCCCCATCATCATGCTCACCGCTAAGGACCAGATAAAAGATAAAATCACCGGCATGGAATCGGGATCAGACGATTACTTGACCAAGCCTTTTAGCTTTGAGGAGCTTGAGGCTAGAATAAAGTGGATTTTAAAGAAGACTGCCCTCCAGATTGCCGCCAATCCTCTAACTGGTCTACCAGGTAATCCATCAATCGAAGAGGAGATCAAAAGGAGGATAGAGAAGAAAGAGAACTTTGCAGTATTATATGTAGATATTGACAACTTCAAGGCTTATAACGATAAATATGGGTATACTTGGGGAGATGAGATCATTCGGCTTACTGCCCAGATTTTAATCGATGTGGTAGATGAGGTCGGAACAGAACAAGATTTTATCGGTCACATCGGAGGTGATGATTTCATTCTTATTACTCGAGATTCTAATGTGGACAAGATCGCTGAGTTTATTATCTCAAAGTTCGATAATATGGTTCCTTATCAATATCCAAGGAATGATCGAAAACGGGGTTATGTCAAAGTGGTAGATCGGCAAGGGAAAGAGGTGTTTTACCCCTTAATGACTATTTCCATTGCCGGGGTGACCAACAAGAAAGGCAATTTCGTTCATTATGCTCAGGTTTCAGAACGACTTATGGAGGTGAAGAGATACACTAAATCCCAAAAAGGGAGTGTTTTTATCAAAGACCGTCGCTTAAACGGAGGATAATTCTGCGGGCGTAGTTCAATGGTAGAACACGAGCCTTCCAAGCTCGGTATGTGAGTTCGATTCTCATCGCCCGCTCTATTTGTGTATTAGCCGCGAGTAAACGCCCAAAGATAATTTGCACGAGCGTAAGCGAGTGCCTATCTTGTATTGGCTTGACAAGAGGGAAATTTTGTGTTAAAATATAGCTTATTCATAAAGTAGTAGAAGAGGCTTTTAATGATAAAAGTTGATCTGATCAGAAAAGATGAGTGGACAGTTGAATTGGATATCTCTGTCGATAGAGAGAGGACAGAGAGTGAATTTAGCACCGCTTGCAAAGATCTTAACCGCTCTATTAGACTTCCGGGTTTCCGTCAGGGTAAAATCCCCCGTTCTGTCCTAGAGGCAAGAATGAACCAAGACCTCCAAAAGAAAGTTGTAGAGAGCCTTGTATTCAAGTCCTACCAGGAAGCAGTAAACCAGACGAAGATTGTACCCATTACCCTTCCCAGGATAGAGAATATCGACTACAAAAAGAATGAATACCTAAAGTTTCGAGCCCATGTGGAGGTAAGACCAGAGATCCCCCTGGGAGATTATAAGGGGATCTCCTTAGAGAAGAGGATAAAGAAGGTGACCACTGAGGATATAGAGCAGGAACTGAAATACATTCAGGAGAGGGGAGCTGAATTGGTGGGAGTAGATGATCGGCCTGCAAGAGTGGGTGATATAGTGAGTATTGATTACGAAGGTTTTGTTGAGGGGATTCCCATCCCAGGGGCAAAGAAAGAGAATGTCTCTATAGAGCTGGGTAAAACCAAACTTCTTCCTGGTATAGAAGAGGAGGTTATTGGAATGGAGGTCAATACTTCAAAGGAGATCAGGATTAATCTCCCTGAGAATTATCCAGTTAAAGAGTTTGCCAATCAGTTAGCCACATTCAAGGTAGGCCTCAAATCAATTAAGGTGAAGAGACTTCCTTCTATAGATGATGAACTTGCTCGGGATGTGGGCAAAGAGAACCTAAATGAACTTCGCGAAGCTATTAGAGTTGAACTTGAAAGATTCAATGAAGACCAGGCTAAGAGAGAATTGAAGAATATGGCCACAAAGACCCTTGTTGCGAACTCAGATTTTTCGCCTCCAAAGAGTCTTATTGAAAAGGAGGTTGACCAGATGATCAATGAATTTGAAAACAATCTCCGTCCCATAGGGCTCACCATTGAAAGGTACCTAAAAGAGAAAGAGATTGCTCTGGAAGAATTGCGAGATGACTTTCGGCCAAAGGCAATTGAAAACCTCAAAGCAGGCTTTATCTTAGATATTATTGCTGATAGGGAAGGTATCCAGGCAACAGAGGAAGAGGTCGAAGAAGGGATTGAAGATTTGGCTAATGCCTTCTCTAAAACAAAAGAAGAGATGAAGAAGCTTCTGGCTGACCAGGGTGAAGTAGATGGACTTTGTCAAAGAATAAGACGGAGTAAGACCGCTGATTTCCTTGTTACCCAAAGTCAGATTGAGGAAATCTACGAATAATTTTTACCGAATTAGGGGGGAGTAAGATGGCGTTAATTCCAATGGTTGTTGAGCAGAGCGGTCGAGGTGAGAGAGGATATGATATCTACTCAAGACTCCTAAAAGATAGGATTGTCTTTATTGGTTCGCCTATAGATGATGATATCTCCAATCTCATCATTGCTCAGCTTCTCTATTTAGAGTCTGAAGATCCAGACAAGGATATCGACCTTTACATTAATAATCCAGGTGGATCAGTCACCGCAGGACTGGCCATTTATGATACTATGAGGTACATTAAATCTGATGTCTCAACTATTTGCATTGGTCAGGCAGCCTCAATGGGTGCACTTCTTCTTGCTGCTGGAACTAAGGGCAAGCGCTATGCCCTACCTCATGCCCGGATAATGATTCATCAACCGTTAGGTGGGGTTCAGGGTCAGGCGACAGACATAGATATCCAGGCCAAGGAGATATTGAGGATGCGTGAAGAGATAAATAAAGTTCTGGTCCAACATACAGGGCAGCCTATAGAGAAGATCCAGAAAGATACCGACCGGGACTTCTTCATGTCTCCAGAACAGGCTAAAGAATATGGTATTATCGATGAAGTTCTTTATACCCGTGAAAGTAAACCTGCGAAAGAGATAAAGAAGGCAAAATAAGAGAAAGAAGGAGAAAAAGATGTTGAAATTTGGTGATGACAAAGAAGGTCGCCTCTCCTGTTCGTTTTGTGGAAAGAATCAAAGCAAGGTAAAGAGACTTGTAGCTGGTCCTGGGGTATACATCTGTGATGAGTGCATCAATCTTTGTAATGAGATTATTGGTGAAGAATGGCGAGAAAGGATCGAATCAGAGATAGGTGCCATACCAAAGCCAGCTGAAATCAAAGCCTTTCTGGGTAAATATGTTATTGGTCAGGAACGGGCAAAGAAGGTTCTTTCGGTAGCCGTTTATAACCACTATAAACGTGTAACAACTAAAGTTGGTGCCCGTGATGATGATGTTGAGTTGGAGAAATCGAACATTCTTCTTATCGGTCCCACAGGGTCGGGAAAGACGCTTCTGGCCCAAACCTTAGCTCGGGTACTCAATGTTCCATTTGCCATAGCTGATGCAACAGCGCTCACTGAAGCTGGATATGTTGGTGAAGATGTGGAGAATATTCTCCTTCGGCTTATCCAAGCTGCCAACTTAGACATCAAACGGGCAGAGACTGGCATTGTTTACATTGATGAGATCGATAAGGTTGCCCGAAAGGGAGGGGATAATCCTTCCATTACCAGGGATGTCTCTGGCGAAGGAGTTCAGCAAGCCCTTTTAAAGATATTAGAAGGAACTGTAGCCAATGTCCCTCCACAGGGCGGTCGAAAACATCCCCATCAAGAGTTCATCCAAATAGATACCAGACACATCCTCTTCATTTGCGGAGGAGCTTTCATTGGTCTTGAGAAGATAGTTGAAGAGAGGATTGGGAAGAGGGTTATTGGTTTTGGTGGTGAAATAGAGGGCAAGAAGGAGAAGAAGATTGGAGAGATACTCAAAGAGGTTATCCCCGATGACCTTTTGAAGTATGGTCTGATTCCTGAATTTGTAGGAAGGTTGCCGGTAGCTACTTCTCTTGATTCTTTGGAAGTAGAGGATCTGACTACCATCCTTACCAAACCGAAGAATGCCTTAATTAAACAGTATAAGAAATTTTTTGAGCTTGAAGGTGTGACTCTAAGGTTTACCGATGAGGCATTGAAAGCTATTGCCGAAAATGCAATAAAGCATGAGACTGGTGCACGGGGGCTCCGCTCCATCCTTGAAGGCATCATGTTAGACATAATGTATGAACTCCCTTCATGGAAGGGGATAAAAGAGTGCCTCGTTAACGAAGAAGTGGTAACCGGTATTCGGGAGCCTATCATTACTCTGCATAAAGAATCAGCCTAAAAAACCTGAGCTTTGTATCTTAACGGAAATGTTGCGTTAAGTGGACTTTTATTACAGCACTTTTTGCCTTGTGGAACAAGAGTTTTGTATGAGGCAAATTTATGCCCATCTCTTAATTTCTTGATAATACTACCTTTAGATTTAAGCAAAAGTCCATTATAATTTCTTAAGATACCCATTTATCTCAAGTATTGCCCTTGGGAACCATACGGGGAACAATACTGTATCCACCTGAATTCTGTCCGCATTGTCTCTAATACCTGAAAGACTTCCTGGTGATATTCATAGCTCTTATTTATTCTGATTCTGCATATATAGTCAATGAATTCTATACTTCCACCATGGTTAATCAATCCTTGGCGGGTGGTTTCCATATTGTTATTCTGCCAGGCTGGTGGGAAAAATTTTTTTTAAACCAAAAGTAGCAATTATATGCAATAACAACAAATTGGAGATATGCCTCATTAGCCCTAAATCTTTGAGAGGGCATCTTACCTGAATTGAAGGGATTCTTTGACTCCTTGAAGAAGTTCTCTAAGGTCTGCCTTCCGTGGTAAAACTCATATAAGGCAGAGGGACTGAGATTGAAGGCCAGATTCTCAATTATGGCATACCGAATGTGTCTCTTCTTGGTTCGTTTCTTTCCAAAAGGGTATTGTTTGGTATCAACCAAGACTGTCCTGAATCTCTGTTCTGTTCTTCCGATTACCTTGATTCTGCCTAAATCATATAGCTTGGTATCACTATCATACTCTTCCCATCTTTGTGGATCTATCTCTGGATTCTGTGACATAATCCAGTCGTATCTTTCAGTGGTTACAATCTGGTAGCCTTTATCTCTTAGTCAGTCTAATATGTCACCAGAGAAATAACCACCATCTACACGTATAATAGAGATAGACTGTCCCAGGTTATTACCAACAGCCTCTACCAGTTCTTTGAAACAATATGTGCCGTGGGTATTTCCAGGATTCAATCTCTGGGCAACAACCTCTCCTCTCACAAATGCAACACTCCATTGATAGCAGGGCTTTCCTCTGTTCTTCTTGTTGTATCCAACTCTTGCCTTCTCTCTCTTTCTGCTCTCTAAGGAGTGAGTGGTACTATCTATGTCTACAACCAGAACATCCTGCCGGGGAGACTCACCAAAGGTGTGTATCAATCTATTGCTCGCCTCTTCTAACTGTTTTAGGTGCCACTTCTGAAATTCATTCAGGAATCGGTGAACGGTGCATTGGTCAAAAAACTCTGGCAAGCCAATAAGTTCGGCAATCTTTGTCTCTGTGCTCAATACCTTGTTTATTCTCCTGAATCTTTCAATACCCAGGAGAATCACCGCTACAATTCCAATGCACATTTGAGAGACATCAAACTTTGGTTTTCTTCTCTTTATAGGATTCTTTCTGTTTCGCTTCTTCTTTACAGTAAGCTTCTTAAAATAATCTGGAAGAGATATAAAGTCCATAAGAAACCAAGCAAGTAGGGGGAATAGCCCATACTTCGTTAGATCATCACCGTCAAACTCAATAAAGATGTCTTTAATGTGTGGTTCTGGCATAACAGCACCTCCAGAGAGGGGGTTAAAAAGTCCACTCTGCTATTATACCATAACCTTGGACTTTTAACCTTAGACTTTTGTTAAGTAAAAAATTTTAAAAGAGTAAGAATATTAGGTATATTGTGACAATATCATTTTTTCAAACTACCCATTTTTTGCAGATATAACAACATTTAATAACTAATGCAACATTTCCGTTAAGCGAGTCCCAGGACAAACAGCAGATAGCTTCTATTAGAGCAATCTAAAGATTTCTTCTTAAGGTTTGCGAAACCAGATCTTATGAAGATAGACAATTGTCTGGCAGCGATTGGTAGTGCCCGAGGTAAGAAGGAACATCTCCAGGACAATGGAGTTTCTTTTAGAGAACCAGGTTACTCCTGTCTTTGCTGTTTGCTAAGCAAGCCTTGGTCTTAAGGCCTCTACTGAGGGAAACAATTCTGTCTTTTCAAGAAAGTATATCTATTTTGAGAAAGAAGAGTCAACCCGAAATAATCAAAGAAACATCTTTCAAAATCAATCAAAGATCAAAGAAAAGATTAGAGAGATTATTCCAAAACTAGCTGCTCATTTTCATTTTGCATTCAACCGGTACACACTACATTACAGAGGTGAATATTCTCAACCAGAGAGGAAGATGAACGT
>DNCN01000020.1 GCA_003485015.1 bacterium | reverse complement strand
ATAATCTCTAAGTCATACTCCTTAGCTATCTCCATAGTCGGCTCAATTCCATCGACGGTATCATGATCGGTAATCCCGATAGCCGAAAGTCCCATCTGATGAGCATAAGAGACCACTTCTCGAGGAGTCAGGGTGCTATCAGAGAAAGAGGTGTGAATGTGGAGATCAACCGGCATCGATTACCTTCCTAATCTTATCCAGAATACCGTTAACGAAAGCCGGTGAATCTGCAGTGCTGTAAGTCTTTGCCAGCTCAATAGCTTCATCTATAGAAACGACTGGTGGAATGTCTTCGCAATAAAGGAGTTCATAGGTAGCAAATCTTAGGATATTTCGGTCAACGGTTGAGAGACGCTCAAACTGCCAATTATCTAAATGCTGACTAATGAGTCGGTCGATATCGGCAATATTCTCCCGTGCCCCTTTCACCAGCCTTTGAGCAAAATCCTTGATTTTTTGTTCAGCCTTACGCCCCTCCCAAAATAGTTCCTCTACCTCCTTGCCGTTTATAGGAGAGGTATCGAAGGCATAGAGAAGCTGAAGGGCTAATAAGCGGGCCTTTCTGCGGTGAGTCATTTTATCTTCCGGTAAAGATTGACCATCTCGATGGCCGAAAGAGCGGCATCAAAGCCGCGATTGCCACCCTTTGATCCAGCCCGCTCAATAGCCTGTTCCAAGGTATCGGTGGTAACTAAGCCAAAGATAACTGGAATGCCGGTCTCGAGAGAAATCTTAGCAATCCCTTTGGCTACTTCACTACAGATGTAATTGTAATGCGGGGTAGCACCTCGGATAACCACGCCTAAGCAGATAATACCATCATATCCTTTTGACTCAATAAGCTTAGCGGCCGCATAGGGAATTTCGAAAGCACCAGGCACTTTGACTACCGCAATGTCAGCCTCATCCGCACCATGGCGGAGCAAGGCATCAAGGGCTCCATCTAAAAGCTTAGATGCCATAAACTCATTGAACCTGCTGACTACAATCCCAAATCTCAATCCCTTGGCGATGAGTTCGCCTTCATAAACCTTAACCACTGTTTCACCTCCTTAATAATCTATCTTTCCTCAAAGTGTAAACCTTTTAGAGAATCTCTGTCAAGAAAAATAGTGCTACCTGAGCAATTTAGTTTGCATTGTATCCTAATCTGCTGACTAAGTCAATATAATCATAGACTAATCTCTCAGTTATAAGCGAGAGAATTAGTCAAGGATTATATTGACTTAGTCAGCAAATTAGGATACAATACAGCCTAAAGGTGATTAATGGAAGGTAGATATGTATGAATTGATGGTTGAAGAAAGTTTTAGTGCGGCCCATCAACTTAAAGGGTATGAGGGTGAGTGTGCCGAGCTTCATGGTCACAACTTCAAGGTTCAGGTTTTTGTTAAAACGGAAAAATTAAACGAACTTGGATTAGTTATAGACTTTAGATGCCTTAGAACTAAACTGAAGAAGATTTTGGATAAACTTGACCATAAATACCTCAATGAGCTCCCCATCTTTAAAGATCAGAATCCTACCTCTGAAAACCTGGCCTGTTTTATTTATGAACGATTGCTCCAACAACTTGAAGGAGTTCCCCTCGCTCAAGTGAAGGTTTGGGAGTCTGAGACAGCCTGCGTTATTTATACAAGCAATATTCCCTCCGGGAGTGAATCTGTATGATAAAGGTAGCAGATGAGGTCAAACAAGAGGTTATTGAAAGGGTTTATCATGCTGGACAAGAGGATGTCTTCCGATTCTGGAATGAGCTGAGCCAAGAGGCACGGGAGAGACTTTTGGATCAACTTGCCTCTATTGACTTTGAGGTTTTGAATAGACTTATTGATAAGTATGTTCTTCATTCCGAGAAGAGCGAGATGGATCTTCAAGGAATTGAACCAGCTCCATTTATTCGGACTCCAGAAACTCCTGGTGAGGTTGAAAGACAGAACCAGGCTAAAGCTGTTGGGGAGAAAGCCCTCAGGGAAGGGAGGGTAGCCTGTTTTCTTGTGGCTGGTGGGGAGGGCACTCGCTTAGGATATGACGGTCCCAAAGGAGTTTTTCCCATCGGCCCCATCAGTAAAAAGAGCCTTTTTCAGCTCCATGCCGAGAAGATACTGGCTATAAGAAAGCGCTATGGAAGGAAACTTCCGTGGTATGTTATGACCAGTCCTCCCACAGATAGGGTGATTCGTGACTTCTTTAAAAGCCACAACTTCTTTGGTCTACCTCAAGATGAGATAAGATTTCTTACCCAAGGAGTATTTCCTGCAGTTAATTTTGAAGGGAGACTTCTTATGGCTGCCAAAGATCAGATTGTGATGAGTCCTAATGGACATGGTGGAAGTCTTAAGGTTCTTAAGGAGAGTGGGGCTTTAGACCAAATGGAGAAAGAGGGGATTGACATAGTCTTTTACTTTCAAGTAGATAATCCCCTTCTTAAAATAGCCGACCCCATCTTTATTGGCTATCATTTGGAGGAAAAGGCTGATATGTCTTGCAAGATAGTTAAAAAAAGAGATCCATTAGAAAAAGTGGGGGTAGTATGTCGTATAAATGGTCATCTACAGGTGATCGAGTATAGTGAGCTACCTATCCAACTGGTCGAAGAAAAAGACCTTAATGGAGTACCTAGATTTAGGGCTGGAAGTATTGCCATCCACATCTTAAGGGTTGATTTTATAAAAAGGAAGAAACTTAACCTTCCTTGCCATCCGGCTAGGAAGAAAATACCTTTTATCGATGCTCGGGGACAACCTTGGATACCAGATGAGCCAAACGGAATAAAATTCGAGACCTTCATCTTTGATGCCCTTCCTTCTGCTGATAAATGGGTACTCATGGAGGTTGTTCGTAAAGAAGAATTTTCACCCTTAAAAGAAAAAGAGGGTCCATCTTCACCAGATCTGGTGCAACAGAATATGACGGAGTTATATGCCAGCTGGCTACAAGAAGCAGGAGTTGAGATTCCAAAGGATAGGGCTGGTAAAACAATGGGCCTTATCGAAATAAGCCCCCTCTATGCTTTAGATAAAGAGGAACTTCTTGAGAAAATAGACAAAAACCTTGTCTTCGACGGAAAATTGTATTTAGATGGATAGATAAAGATTTGAATCCCACAAATACAGAACCGTCTCTTAAATTAATATCAAGACTTGTGCGA
>DNCN01000113.1 GCA_003485015.1 bacterium | reverse complement strand
CTCCCTTAAGGATCTTTTAAATATCTCTTTCTATGCTAATTCCATTTGGGAGAGTAACCTTAAGGTCTCTTTTGCCTCCCTTTCGTCAAGTTTTTGAATGGCAAATCCGGCATGAAGGATGACATAATCCCCCACCTTCACCTCTTCGACCAAGTCGAGGGAGGCCCTCTTTATCACTCCCCCTATTTCAAGATCGGCAATTGAGCCGTCTATCTTAACTACTCTTGCAGGTACGGCCAGACACATAATCCTTCCTTATCGCCTGGGACAGAGCACAAATCTTATCTATAACTTATTCTAAGATTTGATCTTGTAAAAATTTATCTCTCTATGGATCTACTGGCAATAATCGCCTGACCCAAGGAGATCCCACCGTCGTTTGGTGGAATCCGAAAGTGGAGAATAGGAATGAACCCCTCTTGCAAAAGTCGCACCTCTGTCTTTTTCAATAGGTAACGGTTTTGAAAAACACCGCCCGATAGAACTACCTTTTTTATTCCCCTCTCTTCTCTAATCCTTTGTGAGATATATAAGATAAAATTTACCACCGTATTATGAAACTTGGCTGAGATGGTAGAGATATCTATCCTCTTCTCTAAATCCTGAATAACCCCAATGACAACTGGGGAAGGATCTATGACAAGATTATCTTCTTCTTTAAAGACTTCAAAATCGTACCCTCCTTCTTCGTCCCTAGAGGCAATCATCTCAAGTTCTATAGCCGCCTGAGCCTCATAGTCGATAGTATCCCTAATCCCCATGATGCTCGAGACAGTATCAAATAGACGACCAGCACTCGAGGTAAGGGGTGAATTTATCCCCTCTCTAATCATTATGAGGAGGGATGAAATCTTCTCTTCCCCCCACCTCTCCCAGAATTGCATGGGAATCTCATCCTTATATACAGAGTAAAGATAACTTATAGTCATCCGGAAGGGTTCTTTGGTGACCATGTCGCCACCAGGCATAGGAACATATTTGAGATGGGCTACCCTCTCGAACTTAGAAAAATCACAGACCATAAACTCGCCCCCCCAGATATGGCCATCAGTCCCATACCCAATCCCATCTAAGGCACACCCAATTACCTCTTCATCCACTCCATTTTCAGCTAGGGCACTCGCAATATGGGCATGGTGGTGCTGAACCGGAAAGAGGAGACAAGAGGGGGGAAGTGAAGCACAGTATTCCTCAGCAAATCTTGTAGAGAGATAGTCAGGGTGTAGATCATGGGCAATTATTTCAGGCTCGATCCGAAAGAGCTTCAAATACCGATCGATCGCTTCTTTGAAAAACTCCAAGGTTTCAAGGTTTTTCAGATCACCTATGTGCTGGCTTAAGAAGATTAGATTCCCCCGAGTCAGACAGAAGGCATTCTTAAGCTCAGCCCCCACTCCCAGAACTTGCTTCATCTCAAAGCCTAAGCGGATAGGTGCAGGCGCATATCCCCGGGACCTCCTGATGATTACCTCGCGACTCCCCACCATCTGAGTAACAGAATCATCGCATCTATTGTAGATATCCCGATTATGCATCAGGAAGTAGTCTGCTATAACCCCAAGCCTCTCCTCTGCCTCGGGATTCTTTTTGGTTAGAGGTTCTTCAGACGGATTGCCACTCGTCATCACTAGAGCCAAGATCTCATCATCATCCAAAAGGAGATAATGGAGAGGGGTATAAGCCAGCATGACTCCAAGATATTTGCTGTTGGGTGCCACAGCATCAGCAATAGAGGAGCCTTCTCTTTTTTCTAAGAGAACTATCGGACGCTTAGGATCAAAGAGGAGAGTTTCTTCTTCCCGATTAACCTCGCAGTATCTCCTGATTTTCTCTAAGGAGCAAGACATAATAGCAAATGGTTTCTCCTTTTCCCGCCTTTTTCTATCGCGTAACCGCTTGACTGCTTCATCATCTTCGGCATTGCAGGCCAGATGAAAACCACCCAAACCCTTTACTGCAACGATATAACCCTCTTTCAGGAGCTTAGTTGCCTCTCTGATAGGATCAGACAAAGGGATTTCTTTTCTATCCTTAGAGAGCCAGACCCTCGGGCCACAGTCACTACAGGCATTAGGTTCGGCGTGATATCTTCGGTTGGTAATATCTTTGTATTCCCGGTCACACTCTGGACACATACGGAAGACCTTCATCGTAGTCCGGGCACGGTCATAAGGGACATCTTCAATAATAGTAAACCTTGGTCCACAGTCTGTGCAATTTATGAAGGGATATCGATACCTTCTATTATAGGGCGCAAAAAGCTCCTGATAACAGTTTAGACAGGGTGCCAGATCAGGAGAGACCGGGGTAAACTCCCCCTCCTTTTGGAGGCTTTCTCTAATCTGAAATTTTTCTAGTCCCAGGGGTGGATGAAACTCTATAGAATTACGAATTATCTTTGCTGCAGGAAGAGAAGAGGTGATGAGCTCCTCGTAGAACCTCTCCAGTCGCTCCCTTGCCCCCTCCACCTCGATGATCACCCCACTTGATGAATTGAGAACCCAACCTGATAGATCCATGGATGTGGCTAGCCGGTGAACGAAGGGCCGGAACCCTACACCCTGAACAATCCCTTCTAGGCTTATCCTAGCACCTGTGCGCATCTTTGCTTCTTGAGCCAGTCGATCCAAAAAGAGAGTCCCTCGTTACTTCTGCAGGAGAGCTCAAAAATCTCTAGCCCTTCTTTTATCTTCAAGAGATCTTCCCTAAATCGGGCGGGGTTGAATTCAAGGGCCTCCAAAAGGTCGATCTTATTGAGGAGGGCACAGTCTGCTGCCTTGAAGATGGCTGGATATTTCTTCGGTTTATCATCCCCTTCAGGTACACTTGAAACAACCACCTTTATCGCCTCCCCCAATCCAAAACTGGCTGGGCAGACCAGGTTGCCCACATTTTCAATAAGGAGTAAGTCAAGTGCCGAAAGATTAAAGTAGACAAGGGCCCTCTTGATCATATGGGCATCTAAATGGCAGGCGCCATCGGTGTTTATCTGAACAACTTCAACGCCGGTCTCCCTTATCAATTCGGCATCGTAGGTAGTGGCAATGTCGCCCTCGATTACCCCTATCCTTAGATCGTTCTTCAGGGCTTCAATGGTACAAAGAAGGAGCGATGTCTTCCCTGCACCAGGTGAACCCATAACATTAATAGCCAAGATCCCTTCCTTCTCAAAGAGAGCACTATTCTCCTCGGCAAGAAGATCATTGGTCCTTAAGACATTAGATACAACCTTTATCTCCATATTTTCTGACCTTCAAGAGTGTTATCCGCTAGAAACCTCCTTCATCTTGCTATCCTCCTTTAAGCTCCTTATCTACCTCTATGGTTGTCATCTCCTCTTGACCATTTTTGGGAGGAAGTTTCGGGCTCAATTCCTTCAACTGCCTCCTTACCTCTGGACCTCCTATCCGAAAGAGGATCTTTGCTGCCCTCTCTCTTATCTCCTCCTCCTCCCTTGTGGTTAGGATCTCCAACATCTTATCTTCATTCTTAGGAGAGAATATGTGCCTAAGGGCCCAGGTCGCACCGTCCCTAACCTTCTCTTCTTCATCTTCTAAGGCTTTAGCTAATGGCTCAATACTCTTCTCTGAGGCAATCTCCCTTAAGGCCCAAGTAACACCCTGGCGCATCCCTGGGTCTTTATTCCAGAGGCAGGCGTGGAGATATTCAACTAAATAAGCAGATTTTATCTTTCCTAAAGCCTGGGCAGCATTCTGTCGCACCCCTTCATCCCGTAGGGCTTCAACTAAACTCTCTGCAGCTTCAACCGAGCCGATCTTACCCAAACTCTGGGCAGCATTCCTCCTGATCTCTACATCCTTCGATGGATTCTCCAATGTCTCAGTCAAAACAGGAATGGCTTCTTCATGACCTATCTCACCCAAGATCCAGGCAATACTCCGATAGACATCTACCCCTTTTCGAGGGGCGGTGAAGAGCTCGATTAAGGTTCGGGTAACCTTTTTGCTCCTAATCTTTCCCAAAGCCAAGGCCGCACTCCAGCGGAGTTCATCATCCTCCAAAGAATCTATCAAGGACTTTATCCCTGCTTCACTCTTGGTCTGACCCAGAAGTTCATGAAACTCCCTCCCCGAAAGGTTTCTCTTAAGGGTCCTGATCATCTCTACCCCTTTTGAGTTCTTCTCTTCTTTTTTATGGA
>DNCN01000176.1 GCA_003485015.1 bacterium | reverse complement strand
GCTACAGCCTTGCTCAAGTTGCGGATCCGGGTTATATAAGAGACCCGTTCGGTTACCGAGATTGCCCCACGGGCATCGAGGATATTAAAAAGATGAGAACATTTGAGGGTACAGTCATAGGCCACTAAGATGAGTCTCTTCTCAAGAAGTTGCCTAGCTTCACTTTCATACATCTCAAAGAGATTGAGGTGCATCCTGATATCAGCCTCTTCAAAATTGTATTTAGAGAACTCATACTCTGTCTGGCGGTGGAGATCGCCATAGGTAATTCCATCTGTCCAGATAATATCAAAGACCGAGTCCTTACCCTGGATATACATGGCAATCCGTTCAAGCCCATAGGTCAACTCTACTGAAACAGGTTTAAGCTGTACCCCTCCTATCTGCTGAAAATAGGTGAATTGAGTAATCTCCATCCCATCCAACCAGACTTCCCAGCCAAGACCCGCTGCACCTAAGGTGGGCGATTCCCAGTCGTCCTCAACAAACCTGATGTCATGCTCCAATGGTTCAATTCCCAATTCAACCAAGCTCTTCAAATAAGTCTCTTGAATATCATCTGGTGAAGGTTTGATTACTACTTGAAACTGGTAATAGTGTTGGAGTCGATTGGGGTTCTCTCCATATCGACCATCTGTAGGTCTCCGGCTTGGCTCAACATAGGCCACTCGCCAAGGTCTTGAGCCAAGAACTCGAAAGTAGGTATGGGGATTGAAGGTTCCTGCACCAACCTCAAGATCATAAGGTTGGACAATGAGACATCCTGCCTTTGCCCAATAAGATTGGAGTTTCATAACCATCTCTTGGAAGTTCATCATCTATTCTCTTCAATAACCTCTTTAAATGACTTGGCTATCCGCTCAACCATCTCCTCCACAAGTTTTCCCACACTATAACCATAACCCATTCTTTTGGCATAACTAGCACTGAAGAGGATCTTGCTGCTCTCAACATCGAGTAGTTGAACACTCAAGGCGACCGCGGGTAGCTCAGAGGATCCTTCCTGGGCAATAATTACACCTTTCTTGTCCACATCATCCCAGGCCCATCCTAAAGATACCCCACTCTTCCCCTCTCTATGATAACCGTATTCACCAATGGAGCCAACCACGATGGCATCTAAAGAGAGGGTCTTTCCTAATCTCTTGATATCTCCCCTCTCTATTCCTTCGACCTTTAAGGCTGTAATGAGAAGATTCTTCCCTACAATTTCGTAGTCCCCCCCAAGCCTTTTGAGTAACTCCGCAGTGAAGATATCGGTTACATACTCCCCATAAGTAGCTGGCCCCTCAAAACCAAGTATACCGATTCGCTTAAGGTCTTGTCCCTTAAAATCCGGGCTGACATATACCTTAGGCAAGACAGCACATCCCACAAGGATCAAACTCATTCCTAAAAGTAAGAAATTGATCTTCTGTCTCTTCATCGATAAATCCAGACACCTCCTTTCGGGATCCATGTCTCCCTTTATTTTTTACTTTACGGATATTTACTTAACTGGAAGCAATCTGTTATGGGCCTGCCTCAATCGTATACCTCCCCAAGCCGAAAGTGGCTCCTCCACCTACATGGACGTATCTGCCTAAAAGGATTAGAGGCAAGAATGATTCGAAATCTCCTATATAAGTGACCCTTCCCATTATTCCACCCAGTCTCCTTCGGGTATCATGACGGCGGAAATATCGCTCCCAATCCCACCACCGAGTCTCATCCTCTTCTATTCTAACCCATCTGGCCCTTTCTATCATCTCCTTAAAATCAAAGATGAATTCCTCTTGGCAGTGAAAGTATGAGAGGAATGAGATCCTTTGAAGAAGATTCCTGAGGACGATGTGAAACTCTGGAGTTAAAATGCATCTCTCCTCAAATTTCAGCCGAGTTGGAGTGAGAAAGTTGATACCCAATTTATCTTTGGGATAGTTTCCAGCAGCCCCCTGAAGAATATCCGCAAAACTGACTATTCTCCCTATGCCTTTAATGACCTCCTCTTTAGAGGAATAGACCACTTGACCATTAGAATTCACGCTACCTAGGGAGTACTTATTCCTCTCTCCTCCCAAACCAATACTGCCTAACTCTTTGAAGGCAAGAACGAAGTAAGGCAAGTAGTCAATAGCTCGACCAATTAGAATGAAGCCAAGTTTTAAAAGTTCACCCCTCTTATACTCCCTTCTTCCATCCAAGGGTGGTTCAACGATAAAGGGTCTAGGGATATCCGTATTCTTCCATAATTTCCCCAAACTCTCTGGAGGAGAGGTTTCGAAGATATAGGAATAGATACACCTCTCTTTCAAGAGACAATCTTTACAAGAAATCTTGCGATTAAAGCAGACAATCTGCCTAAAGGAAGAATCAAGATTCCCACGTAAGGCTGAACCTACATACTCTGGAAGAAAAAGAGTCTTTTTGGGGGTAAGGACCAATTCAAACTTGGCCAGTTTAAAGTTCTCTAACAAAGATTATTCTCCACTCAAATCTGACTCAGGATGTGGCCGAGTTTCTCCTTCTTGGCCTTGAGATAGTCGAGGTTGAGTTCGTGTGGGGTAACCTCAATGGGTATCCTTTCGGTAACCGAGAGTCCATATCCCTGAAGACCAACTATCTTCTTAGGATTATTAGTCAAAAGCCTGATACTTGTAAGCCCCAAATCGACTAGAATCTGAGCCCCGATTCCGTAGTCCCGGAGGTCTGGATTGAAACCTAGTTCCTTATTCGCCTCTACTGTATCCCGTCCTGCATCCTGGAGGGCATAAGCCTTGAGTTTATTGATAAGACCTATTCCCCGTCCCTCTTGGCGCATGTAGAGGAGAACCCCTCTCTCTTTTCTCCCAATCATTTCCAAAGCATGCCTAAACTGTTCTCCGCAGTCACACCTTTTAGACCGGAAGAGATCCCCTGTCAGACATTGAGAATGAACCCGAACCAGGACATCCTCCTTCCCCCCAATATCACCTTTGATTAGAGCTACATGTGGTTCAGGATCAATACTTGACTCATAAGCAACTAACCTAAATTCCCCGAACTCTGTAGGGAGCTCGGTTTCTACTATTCGCTTGACCAATTTTTCGGTACGGCGACGATAGGCGATGAGGTCCGCAATGGAGATAATCTTAAGGTTATGCCTTAAAGCGAACCTCTCAAGGTCAGGAAGACGGGCCATACTTCCGTCATCGTTCATTATTTCACAGATGACACCAGCGGGATATAGGCCAGCTAATCTAGCCAAATCCACTGCAGCCTCGGTATGGCCGGCCCTAGAGAGCACTCCACCCTCACTGGCCCTTAGAGGGAAGATGTGCCCTGGCCTAGTCAGATCTTCAGCCTCTGTCTGAGGGTTCAAGACAGCCCTTATGGTTGTCGCTCGATCATGAGCTGAGATCCCGGTAGTTGTTCCTTCTTTAGCATCAATCGAGATAGTAAAGGCTGTATCCCGGATATCAGTTGGGTCGTGGACCATGGGATGGACCTTGAGTTCATCTAAACGTTTACCAATGATAGGAAGGCAGATTAGACCCCTACCTTCTTTAGCCATAAAGTTTATCTTCTCGGGGGTGATGAGGCTCGCTGGGGTGACCAGATCTCCCTCATTCTCCCGGTCTTCATCATCGACTACTACTAAAAACCTTCCTTCTTTAAACTCCTCTATGGCCCTTTCAATCGTAGTAAATGGCATCTTCTCACCCCAAGTTAAGCCCTTATTATAACAGTTCAGACTCCCCATGAAAAAGATAAATTTTTTTGCAAGAGTTCACTAGACGCAGA
>DNCN01000069.1 GCA_003485015.1 bacterium | reverse complement strand
CCAAGATATATCTTGGTGTTATCAACTATGATCTCAGGGAGAGATTGGCCAAACTCAAAGAAATCCTCGACTATACAGAAAGGGCCTCTTTGCCAATAAAGTATATCAATCTTGGATTTGAGCGAATTGTCATTAAGCCAAGGGGAGGATTTAGAGATTCCCCAGAGGAGATCTGAACGGCAAAAAGTTTCTAATGGGTATATTCGATATTCCAAGAGGTACCAATTATGGCTAAAGAACAATTAGTGGTGGGATTAGACATTGGCACAACAAAGGTCTGCTGTATCATTGCGCACTTACTTGACGGAGGGAGAGTAGAGATCATTGGTGTGGGATCAAGTCCTTCTTATGGCCTCCGCCGCGGTGTAGTGGTCAATTTAGAAGCTACAACTAGCTCGATTAAACATGCCCTTAAAGAAGCAGAACTTATGGCTGGAGTAGAGGTAGGTTCTGTCTACACCGGGATTGCTGGTGGCCACATCCAGGGGATAAATTCCCACGGAATGATTGCCATTAGTGGCAAAGAGACTACTAAGAATGATGTAGAAAGGGTCATTGAGGCTGCCCAGGCCATTGCCATTCCCCTTGACCGAGAGATCCTCCATGTCCTACCCCAACAATTTATTATCGATGGCCAGGATGGGATCAAGCATCCTGTGGGTATGAGTGGAGTAAGGCTGGAAGTAACTATCCATATCATTACTGGAGCGGTTACCTCGGCCCAGAATATTGTCAGATGCATCAATCAGGCGGGCCTTCAGGTAGAGAATATCGTCTTGGGGCCACTTGCCAGTAGTTACAGTGTTCTTGCCGAAGATGAGAAGGAACTTGGAGTAGCCCTGGTAGATATAGGTGGTGGAACCTCAGATATTGTGGTCTTCATTGATGGAAGTCTTTGCCAGACAGAGGTTCTATCCATGGGTGGAGAAAATGTCACTAAAGACATCTCTATTGGACTTCGGGCACCAATCACCGAGGCGGAGAAGATTAAAAGAAAATATGGCTGTGCTATGGGGGTGTTAGTCAAGGATGATGAGCGAATCCAGGTTCCAGGGGTTGGTGGACGAGAACCTAAGACACTCCCCAGACAGGTATTAGCCGAGATCATTGAGCCACGAATGGAGGAGATCTTCAGTCTGATCAATAGACAGATAAGAATGAGTGGTTATGAAAACTCAATTACCGCCGGGATTGTCCTCACCGGTGGAGGAGCAATGCTCGAAGGATCTTGCGAACTGGCTGAACGTATCTTCGATTTACCAGTAAGGGTGGGTTATCCTAAAGGGGTGGAGGGATTGAAGGAGGTGGTTAATAATCCCCTTTATGCCACAGGAGTTGGTCTGGTCCTTTACGGTGTAAGGAAGAGATCGAAAAGCAAGAAGAGAGGTTTTATCACCGGAAACCTCTTTAGGACTATCCTCAAAAGGATGAAGGAGTGGTTTGGCGAACTCTTATAGAAGAAAGGAGGGAGAAGGTTATGGGTCTAACCTTTGATTTTGAAGACAAGTCGAAGACTAATCTCACTAAAATCAAGGTAGTTGGGGTTGGTGGGGGAGGGTCGAATACGGTCAGCAGGATGCTCGAAAAGGAGTTGAAGGGGATTGATTTCATGGTGGTGAATACCGACGCCCAAGCCTTAGAAGTAACGAAGGTTCCTACTAAAATCCAGATTGGTGAGAAGCTAACCAAAGGTCTTGGTGCCGGCGCAAATCCAGAGATTGGTCAAAAGGCAGCCCTTGAAGATCGAGCAAGTATTATGAGGGCCTTAGAGGGAATGGATATGGTCTTCATCACTGCGGGTATGGGGGGCGGCACTGGTACTGGTGCGGCACCAATCATTGCTGATGTAGCTAAAGAAGTGGGGGCCCTAACCGTAGCCGTGGTGACTAAGCCATTTACGTTTGAAGGCCGCAAGAGGATGCAGCAAGCCGAAAAAGGCCTTGAGGAGTTGGCTGAGAAGGTGGACACCTTGATCATCATTCCCAATCAGAGACTGCTGGCAGTAGTTGATTCAGATACAACACTTACTGATGCATTTCGGATAGCAGATGATGTTCTCGGCCACGGAATACGGGGTATCTCAGACGTAATTACTGTTCCTGGGCTGATAAATCTTGATTTCGCTGATGTAAGAACCATTATGAGTTGCAGAGGAAGCGCTTTAATGGGTATAGGGATTGGAGGGGGTGAGAATAGAGCTAGTACGGCTGCTCACCAAGCTATCTCCTCTCCACTTCTGGAGGAAGCCTCTATTGATGGTGCTATGGGAGTTCTGATCAATATTACTGGTGGACCAGATTTGACCTTATCCGAAGCAGATGATGCTGCTACTCTGATCAGAGAGCATGCTGATTCAGAGGCTACTATCCTCTTTGGCGCGGTAATTGACCATTCAATCATAGATGAGATCCGAATCACGGTTATTGCTACTGGATTCGGAAAAGATTATCAAAGGGAGGAGAGACCAGTCGAGCCTTTTGGAGATACCATAAACTTCCAAGCTGAGAGGGAGAAGAGGATCTTTCAGATCTCTAAGGGAGAGTATAAAGATGAAGACCTACTTGTTTCAAGGAAGAAAGGGGTCTTCTTTAGGCCTGATCTAGACCTGGAAACCCCAACTTTTATGCGCCGAAAGGCTGATTGAATTAAACCTATTCTAAAATCTGTGAGTGGGAGGATCATCGTTTTTTATATCTAGAATGTTAATCATATAATTAATATGGCTCTTTGTCAACCTTGCAGAACATTATAGAGTCGCCTGACGGATCTTTAGAAAGAGATAGTTCAGATCTCGATAACCACAGGCCCTTCTGACTATTCTATCCACAGGCATAAATCGAGAGAGGTTATAGACCATAGTGTATCAACCGATTAGTGGCCTTTACATTCATATCAATTCCTATTTCTGCATCTTGCACAACACATTTTGGAAACTCAAAAAGGGGTAATATTGAGAGATGTTTAGACATGAAAAATGCCCTCCTTAAAAGTTAT
>DNCN01000107.1 GCA_003485015.1 bacterium | reverse complement strand
GAAAGCATCTAAGTGGGAAGCCTACCCCAAAACGAGATATCCCGTGGCGTAAGCCACCTAAAGACCCCTGGAAGATGACCAGGTTGATAGGCGGAAGGTGTAAGTATGGTAACATATTCAGCCCATCCGTACTAATCGGTCGTGCGGCTTGGTCATACTACCTAAGTTACTTCCTAAAGATTAGAAGATAACCGAGGAATTCTAATATCTGCACTGAATTAAATTTCCCCGTGACCATATCGAGGGGGTTACACCCGTTCCCATTCCGAATACGGTCGTTAAGCCCCTCAGAGCCGATGGTACTGCGCTGGTGACGGTGTGGGAGAGTAGGACGTTGCGGGGACTTTTTATGGGTATTTAGGGATGGATGGAATAGAGAGTTATTCAGAGTGGGTGAAGCGTTATGATGACTGGGTGACTTTAGAGCCAAGGCCCCGGCTGGTTCCTCTAAAGTGGACCAAGACGAGGGAAGAACCTTCTTTTGAGAAAGAGGAGTCGAGTTTTGGCCCTTCTCCCTCGCGGATTGTTTTCGAGAGTCCTTTCTATAGAGACTACCAGAGGTACACTGCCGCAGCCCAAGATAGAGACTACTTACAGACTATAAAACAGAGAGAGGTTCCACCTGCTCCTACCCCAAGAACAGAAAAACCAAAACCAGAGGAAAAGGTCTACCACCATGACTTCTGGAAGGCTTATGATGGTATCGCTCGGGAGGTGATTAGGAGAGGGGGATACGGTGGATTTATCTATAAACCTCTATTAAGAGAGATGATCCTAAAAGAAGAAGATACTCAAGAGGCAATCAGGTTTAAGATAGATGGGTTCATTAGTGACTGGTCATACTGGGGTTTGAGTATGGAGGAAACCAAGGAGGTTGTCAGGAGATCAAAAGAGATCTTAGTCAATTACCTTTATGATAGAACTAAAGGGAATGACATCTCTTCATATGCTGAGTATGGAGAAGATTTGATAGGCTATCTTCCTCAGATAGAAAGGTCCATTCCTGAGATCGAGGCGGAACCCGAAGCAAAAGAAGTAAAGACAGAAGGAAAAAGAGGGGAGGAGATAGAGGTCTTTCCCAAAAGGATTACAGAGTATGCCTATCTGAGTTATAGGAGGAGCCAGACACTACTTGGAGACGTCCCCTTCCCTATATTTGCATCCACCATAGACTATGCCGCCTAGTTAAAGCACAAGCCTTCCCCTTACCGCCTTATTCCCTATAAGGTGGGACTCTTCTATCTTGGTCGATCAAGAATTCTTTGGGTGGACCAGTCTTTAAGTGATCCCAAGGGAGAGGACTTTCGTAACTGCCCCAACCCTCAAGATACGACCTTGAATCCAAACTCGCCTTTTCAAAAGCCTGCTGCCAGTTCAGATTCTCTTTGTGGATGAGGTAGAGGACATGGGAGAGCCGGCGGTCTCCTCGGGCAAGGATAGCTTGCAAGAGGGACAACCTTACGCTTCCCAATGTCACCCTTATCCCCTCTGTTTCCAATTCATTTTTAATCCTCTCCCCCCGTGCCTTTAAAATCTCTTTATCTTCCATCTTTCTCCACTGAAAAGGGGTGTGAGGTTTAGGAACAAAAGGAGAGATAGAGATAGTGAGATTTGTCCGGGGGATTCTGCCTCTTATCTCCTTGACTAAGGTGATGAGATCTTCTATATCTTCTTCTTTCTCTTGGGGAAGTCCAGTCATAAAATAGAGCTTGAGATTGGGAATGTACGATGAGATAAGCTCTACCTTCTTGAATATCTCATCGTTTGTAAGCTCTTTACCGAGATACCCTCGAAGTAGTTCATTACCTGCTTCAGGTGCAAGAGAGAGGGCCCATTGAGTAAGGCTCTCTAAAAGCTCAGGGGTGATAGCTTCAAATCTAATTGAGCCAATGCTCACCTCACCACCCATCTCTTTTATCCTAGCCACTAACTCTTCAAGCCAGGGATAATCGCCTTCACCTGTTCCCACTAGACCTATCTTTTTGGTCAGGGCCAATCCTTTAACTGCTTCTTCTAAGAGGACATCCAAGCTCCGGTATCGGAAAGGGTGGTCGATAAATTTGGCTACACAGAATCTACATCCTCTGGGACATCCTCGGCTGACTTCGATTAGATAACGACTGGCAAATTCGGTGTAGGGGGTAATGATGGAGGAAGAGACATGGCAGAGATCAAGAAGGTCAACAGTCTTTTTCCTTATCTCCTCTTTAGAGATGGCCTTTGTGGGAACATAGATTCCTTCTATTTTAGCCGCCTCCTCTAGTACCCCGTCTTTATCTAATCCTAATGTCTTTGCCTCACGAAAGAGATCGATGAATTCATCAAGGAGCTCTTCTGCCTCACCGAGGATGAAGAGATCAAAGAAGTCGGCTATAGGCTCTGGATTGATATAAGTCGCTGGCCCCCCACCTATCACCAGAGGAAGATCCTCTCGCTCATTAGCCCATAAAGGAATCTTAGCCAGTTCTAATATCTTGAGGATATTCAAGAAGTCTTCTTCAAAGTAAATAGAGAAGGCAAGGATATCAAATTTCCTTATGGGGTGTTGGCTTTCAAGGGTAAAGAGGGAGGTATTGGTTCTCAGATATTCAGGAAATTCATTTGAATCGGGAAGAAAAACTCGTTCGCAGCGAGTGTCAACCCTTTGATTAAGGATCTTATAAACAG
>DNCN01000186.1 GCA_003485015.1 bacterium | reverse complement strand
ATAATAGCTGGTCTTCATTAACTCTTCTCTCATAAACCTCAAACCATTAATCCCCTGGATACCATGTACCTTCCCTCTTACAAAACATTTACAAATTATCATGGGGTTGAATTCTGTCTTCTAGGGGAGTCTCTGAAGAGATAAGATAGAGACAGAAATTCTTGACCAATTCTGCATTCCATAAGAACTCTGAGAATAGTGAGAACAAAATAATAGGTGAGGACAAGATAAATAGGTGGTTGAGGAGGGTAAAGGCAAGCATAAGGAGTAAGGGAGAAGAGGTAGGCAGAGTCAACAAGGCCCATAAGGATAAGATGGTTGAGAAACCCAAGTATTCTACCCAGTTCTATACTTACCCATCCTACTCCAACTACAGCAAAGCCGAACCCCACCCCCAAAGCAGTTAAGGGAACGATCACCAGATTGGCCACCACAGCTATCAAGGAGACATGATTGAAATAATAAGCAAAGAGTGGCCAGAGGGCAATTTGGGCAGAGATAGAGACCGCTAGGGGTAATGCCAGCCACTCCCAGAGGAACCTTTTCAAGTAACTGTAGATGGGTGGGGCTAGGGCGATGATCCCTAAGGTAGCAAGGAAGGAGAGTTGAAAACCGCAATCAAAGAGTTCCAGAGGGTTTACGATGAGGATAATCAGGGCGGCTAAGGCAAGACTATGATAGATATTGACCTCCCGATCGAGTAGATGAGAAATCAAGATTACGGTGGCCATGATTGAAGCCCGGATAACCGCTGGCCTTGGACCAACAATGAGTGCATAGAGAATAATGAAGAAGATAGTTAAAAACATTGATCTTTTTAAAGAAACTCTTAACACTTTATGAAAGAACCCTAGAAAGATGAAGAGCACAAAGCCCACATGGAGGCCTGAGGGGGTTAGGATATGACCAGCACCCACCTGATTAAAGTGCCATTTAACCTCCCGGGGAAGGGCCTTTCTCTCCCCCAGCATGATCCCCTCAAGAACCAAACTCTCTGGATGGGGAATTGTTTCTCTTATAATCTTTACCATCCTTTCTTTAAGGTAAAAGGCAAATTTCATTATTGGATGAGTCTCTCCCCTTCCAAGTTTTATTATGCCCTTGTCATCCTTCACTTCTATCAGCCAATAGATATTCTTGCGAGAGAGATAAGCACGATAGCTAAGCCCTTCTTTGGTCTTTGGTCTTTGAGGAGTCCAGAGTCTCGATGAGAGCCTAATCCTTTCTCCATAGCGGTAGGTGGTCCTTGACCAGCGGATGGTTATCCGAATGTATCCCTTTAGTCTTGGAGTCTCCTCTTGAGCAACTGCCTCCTCTGGCCTAATCACTAGGATGGTATTGACTCCTCTAATATCTGGATCTCTGATGATCGTTCCGGTTATTTCTACAGGACCTTTAGATCTGAATGGAGGGATATTCCAAGAAGGCTCAATGGTTAGGTTATAGGAGAAGAGCCCAATCAAGAGAGGAGAGGTAAGAAGGAGGCTATTCGTTATTCGATCATATCTTAAAAGAAAAGAGATTGAAGTAGCTAGAAATAAGACTCCTATCCCTGCCCAGAGGTAGGGAGAGGGAATAGTTGGAGTTAATTGCCCAAGGAGTATCCCTCCGATATAACCTAAGGCAATCTTGATTATAGTGGTCATATGGTCTACTCACTATCCTTGACTGTAATCAAGGGGGCTAATCTAGAGAGTGTCTCTCCGCTAATCCCTTTTACTCTGGTGATCTCCTCAATATAGCGAAAATCTCCATGCATCTTGCGGTATTCGATGATCCGTTGACCAAGTCTTGGTCCGATCTTGGGAAGCGATTGAAGTTCTTCCAGGGGGGCTGTATTGATATTTATCCTCGATGGTCTTTTTATGATAACCTCAATCCCCTTCTCCTGATTTACTATCCTAAAGGCAGTTACGATCAAGAAGATGAAGATTAAAACAAGAAGAGTCAATTGGTCTGAGCGGGATAGGTTAAGATTGAAGCCCTTCACCAAGCGATCTCCAATTGGAATCCAAACTTGTGTTCTGGGTTGGGTGGGCTGTGCTCTGGACTATAGGTTGTGTTGGTGTACCTTAACAGGAACAAGAGATAGTCATTTAGTTGGTCTTTCCACTGAAGATAATAGGCTAGACGGGACTGACCAATCTTATAAATATTGATATCACTATATCTTATGGCCGTTTCAATCTCCAAGGAATCACTTATGTTATACCTAAGTTTTAGCCGACCATAGATATCGAGCTCTCTATCAGACGAAGTGGTAAGATCCTTCTCATTACCCCTAAGACAAAGAAATATCTTGGTTTTGGCTAAGGGGGAGAGGGCCATCTCAAGGGAGGTCTTTGTCTTTCTCCCCTTATCTCTCTCTATGTCTTCATCCTTCCATGTGCGCAGAAGTCTCAATCTGGTCTTTTTGGAAAGATTACAATAGAGCGCCGCAGCTGATTCGCTATCAGTGATGAGGCTTGATGGATGTCGCCACTGATTGAAAGAGCCCATCACTTGACATTTAGGGCTGATTCTATACTTCAACTCAAGATAAACCCCCTGTTCATCCTGGTTAGAACCAAACCCACCTGAATAAGGATTAGAAAAGTCCTGGTCATAGCTTCGGTAGGAGGCCAGAAGACGGATAGGTTTACGATTTAGATTCGCGCCAGCGATAAGGCCCACTCCCCTACCAAGCACCTTTGCCCACTCCGAGAAGATCTCGATATCTTCTATCGGTAGATTGAGATGGATTCCATAAACACCCTGGGGGTTGCCTCCACAGGCAAGATAGTTAGCACCGATCTTTCCTTTTGCACCAAGGAGAAGACCAAGATTTACACCCATCACCTTCTCGGCACCGGTTGAATGCGAGTAGAGAAAAGATGGCTCAAACCTCCCTAAGCGTAAATGAGTCATTACTCCGTCAAATCGATGGCCGATGACCAGTCTCTCACCGAAATAGGCCCGATAATTACCAAATGTAGTTTCCTTAAGGGGACCTAAATCTTCAAGCTTGAGATATCGATACTTTGTCTTGAATTCATCTTCTCCCTTTGCCTTCTTCATTGAGATATAAGCTTGGGTATGCTTATCATAGAAGAATTTTAGTTGGCCACAAGCTTCAGCGCTCTCCTTATTATCCAGGACTTCTCTTATCCCTAATTTCATTCTGCCTTTAAAGGTTTGGGGACTTCGAAGAGAGACCCTAATAAAAGGCAGAAGTCTAAGGTAAGTTTCTTCATCAAGACCTGGAACATTTCTAAGGTCTTCTGGTTGTCTAAAAGGGAAAGGCCCCTTCTCTCTTTTGAACCTCTCTATCTTTAGAAGCTCGATCTTGCTTACACCGGGAATCTTAGCCAATTCCATTATCTCATCGGTATTTATCTCTACCCCCTTTCGGAGGAGGCTCAAAAGGTCAAGATACTCACTATAGGAGATCTCTCCAATGGAGAGAAGATCATAGAGATCATCTTCACTCTCGATGATGGGAAGAGAAGAAGATCCAAGGGCGGATGAGACAAGAAGAGTGGATATGATTATGATAAGAAGGATTGATTCTTTCACCTCTCTTGGAATCTTAAGATGAGGCCCAGTTGATGACTTCCGCCCAGGACATGGTGGGTGAGATAGGTGTAATCAACCCCAAGCTGCCTTTGACGGAGACCAAAACCAAGACCTATCCTTTGAGGGCTGCTCTGAACACCCGCTCGAAGAAGGAAGGAACTTGTCAGCTCGATCTCAGTTCCCACAGCAAGAGACCCTAAAGATTTTTTGGTGGAGGTTTCGGTTATCCCGTAGTCCAGAACAAGGATCATCTTTTCAAAGGGTTTAAGGTCAATGCCTGCGGATATCTTTGAGGGGAGACCCTCTCCTCCTATCTGAGGGCGATTCGTATTTCGACTAAAGAGCCCGACACTTACTTTTCCGCCCAGCTCCTGAATAAAACCGAGGTCAAAACCTACACTAGTAGCCTCTCCTATCGTTTCTATGGAGAGCTCCATATGTTTGAGATTTACCCCTACATAACTTCCCTTGAGTATCTTCCGGGCATAGGAGAGAAAGGCTACCCTCTCCTTGTAGATCCCCTCCCCAAATCCCTCCCAGCCGAAGCCAAGATTGCCAAGTCTTCTCAGGGGCTGGAGATAAGCCAGGTTGGTGTATCTTAATTCTTCAAGGCCGAAGAGGGTGGTATAGGTAGCCACTAGTTCTGGAGAGCGGAGTTTGGCTACTCCAGCGGGGTTGAGATAGATGGAGGATGCACCCTCGGCTAGAGCGACTCCTGCCCCACCCATAGAGATGGCACGGATAGAACCCGGCCTCTCCTCAAAGGCAGAATATCCCCTTTGGGCAGCCAAAAGAGAGACAATCAGAATGACCAGTCCTTTGAAGATCTTCTTATTTATCATCTTCCTATGGAGTTTCTTTTCTCTAATTCAGTCTCTTAGCAGCAACGATGGTTATCTTCTTGGTATCAATTCCTTTAGAATCGGTGTTTATCGCCTGGAGGTAACAGATATAGATGCCAATAGGGACTACCCTGCCATCGTCATCTCGACCATCCCACTCGAAGGAGTTCTTACCATAGAGAAGCTTCTCATCATCAATCAATGTCCTGATGGCTCTCCCCTGGACATCGTAGATCCTTGCGGTGACTTTTGATTCAACCGTCAAGGTAAAGGAGATGGTGGTCTTATGCCGGCTCGGATCGCTCCCGTCAGTTAAAAAACACTGGTTTGAAACCTCAATGTGGCTAATCTTCGGGGTGGGGGTTCTTTCGTTATTATTCCTGCCCATCGAGGGTGTGGGGTCAATATGCCAATCATTTTTGGCATTTGTATCCGTTGAGGTTCCATCCCGAGCAATTGAGCATCCGGCCTTAACATCAGTTGAGTCTACACAGTCTTCAGGCTGAGGTTCGGTGCCGGCAATAGACCACTGGCCGGCTCCACTCAGCTGCTTAACCTGATTGGCGTTGGCTTGAGACCAGATCTCGTCTCGGTTTGCCCAGCAGACAGCATCCACTATCTGGCTTAATTGATCATAGAAGATGACCTGGGAGTCTGTGGAGGTGAGGATAGTATTTGGGGTAAATATATCGATGATCCTATCTTCTCCAGCGAAGGTTTCATCTGGGAGAGTGCCCTGGTGGAGAACAAGATACTCGCCCGTGCAAATAATCGTCCCTTCTTGTATGGTCTTAAGGATTCTATCTTTCTCTTTGATGTA
>DNCN01000159.1 GCA_003485015.1 bacterium | reverse complement strand
ATGTTTCAAATCAGTATTACTTCTCGAAGCATAGAGATACAAAAAGGGATAAATGACTATGTCACTAAACAGCTAAATCAAGCAGCAAAACACTTTAAAGATGTATTAGATATCGATGTTATCCTATCTAAGCAGAGGGGTCAATACCTTACTGAGATTACCCTTTATGGAGAAGGATTTACCCTACATGCCAAGGGGATGCACTCAAAGGATGTCTATCTATCTATAGACGAGGCTTTAAATAGAATAAAGAGTCAACTTGATCGATACAAGAAGAAGATAGTAAGTCGGAAGAGAAAACAGAGAACTTTATCCAGCCGGGAGGTCCCCATTCCTGCTCCTACCTCGAGGGCAAAGATAGAAAGAAGAAAGCTTGATGCTAAGCCGATGAGTATTGAAGATGCCTTGATGCACCTTGTCTCGTCCGAAGATATCTTCCTGGCCTTCACTAATGACAAGACCCTCGAGATGAATGTGGTCTATAAAAAAAACAGTGGTAATTACACTCTGATTGAACCTTAAGATGAATGAACAAGTTTCAAAACTTACGGTAGAAAAGATCCTTGCCGATCCAGCGATCCATTTACAACTGCACCTCATTGCCGGTAGGGATGGGTTGAAGAATGAGATTGTAGCCACTGATCTAAGTCGACCAGGTATGGCCCTAGCTGGCTACCGTAAGTACTTCCATCATAAGTGCATTCAGATCTTTGGTAAGCAGGACATCTCATACCTTCAACAATTGGGGCCACGGGTTAGAAAGAGGGTGGTCGAAGAGGTCTTTAAGTGTGGGTTTCCCTGCGGGATTGTTACCTGGTCAATGGAAATACCAATCGAACTCATTGAAGCTGCAGATAAGTATAAGATACCACTCCTGAGCACCCCTCTACCTACCTCAAGATTCATCATTATGATAGGCCATTGTATAGAGAGCAAGCTTGCCCCCGGAACGAGTGTCCATGGTGGACTGGTGGATGTCTATGGTGTGGGGGTTCTTCTTCTGGGCAAGAGTGGGGTAGGCAAAAGTGAATGTGCCCTTGAGCTCATTGAACGAGGGCATAGGTTGGTGGCCGATGATGTGGTCGAGATCAAGTGTGTAGGTGATAGCCTGATCGGTTCAAGTGCTGAACTCATTCAACATCATATGGAGATTCGTGGTTTGGGTATCATCAATATCCGTGAGCTCTTTGGTGCAAGGAGTATCGCCCCCCAAAAGGAGATCGAGCTAGTAGCCAATTTAGAGGCCTGGAAGAAGACGAAGGAGTACGATCGTTTAGGGCTTGATGAATCGACTACTAACATCCTGAGGGTAACCCTTCCCCATCTTATCATCCCTGTGAGACCAGGAAGGAATGTAGCCGTTATCATTGAGGTGGCGGCCATGAATTATCGGCTCAAGAGGATGGGTTATTTTTCAGCCAGAGAGTTCAATCAACAACTTCTCAGTTGGATGAGAGAATCCAAAAGACAGAGGAGATTGCTCATAGAGAAGGAGAAGTAAAGAGAATTGATAGATGGATTTGAAAGAGTTACGCCATAAAATTGATCTGATCGATGAAGAGATACTTACCCTTTTGAACAGGAGGGTGGAAATTGCCTGCGAGATAGGGAAATACAAGCAGGAGAGGGGTATGGATGCCTATCAGCCGGATCGGGAGAAGGAGGTTTTGGAAAGACTTCTTTCGATAAACAAGGGTCTATTCCCGAATAAGGTGCTCAAGGCTGTTTATCGGGAGATCATGTCCGCCTCTCTTCTTTGGGAAGAACCATTAAAGGTATGTTATCTTGGGCCAGAGGCGACTTTCACCCATCAAGCTGCCGAGGAGAAGTTTGGCGAGAGCGCCGCCTATATCTCCTCAACGAGTATCTCGGGAGTCTTTCAGAAGGTAGAGGATGGTGAGGCAATCTATGGGATTGTTCCTATAGAGAACTCCGCTGAGGGGGTAATTACCCACACCTTGGATCTCTTCATAGACTCGGATCTTAAGATCTGCTCTGAGCTCATCCTCAAGATCTCTCATAATCTCCTCTCAAACAACCAATTGAATGAGATAAAGCGGGTCTATTACCACCCTCAATCCTTAGCCCAGTCGAGGATCTGGCTTGAGAATAATCTTGCTGAGGTTGAGTATGTTGAGGTCTCTTCTACGGCCGAGGCTGCCAGTCGAGCCTCAAAGGAGAATGGGGCAGCCGCTATCGCTTCTCTTCTTGCAAGCGAGGTTTACAATCTCAAGGTGATAATCCGAGGGATTGAGTCTGGAAGGGAGAACTATACCCGATTCTTGGTCATTGGACGTGAGATCTCTGCACCCACAGGGAGTGATAAAACATCGGTCCTCTTCTCCATCAAAGACCGGGTGGGTGCACTCCATGACATGCTCACTCCTTTTGCTGAAAATGGGATCAATCTGACTAAGATCGAATCGCGGCCTTCGAAGACAAGGGCCTGGGAATATATCTTCTTCCTTGACCTCCAGGGTCACGTCGAAGACGAACTGGTAAAGATGGCTCTATCTGAACTAAGAAAGAAGTGTCTCTTCTTGAAAGTTCTCGGCTCGTATCCCTCGGGATCGTAAAAGCAGCCTTTAATCTCCCGTTATCAAGGGGGCACCAATTTAAAACGTTATAAGAAAATAATGCGGATTGGAGTTATTGGCAACAACACCGCTTCCCTCCAAACAAGAAGATTGGCCTATGAAGTAGGTAAAGAGATCGCCAAAGGGGGAGGGATATTGATCTGTGGTGGTTTGGGCGGGGTGATGGAGGCAGCCTGTCAAGGTACCAGGGATGCAGGAGGTATGACTGTAGGTATCCTCCCTGGTAGTTCTAGTAAAGAGGCCAACCCTTATGTCTCTATCCCTATCGTTACCGGATTCTCCCACGGACGGAACATCATCGTCGTTAGATCCTCCGAGGCAATAATCGCTATTGAAGGGAGTTATGGTACCCTCTCCGAGATTGCCTTTGCTCTGATACTTGACATCCCAGTCATTGGATTGAATACCTGGTTACCCCATCGTGAAGGACATGAATCCCCACCCCTTATCGCCGCCAAAGATCCCGAAGAGGCAGTAAGGTTAGCTATAGATAGTATCAGTTCACAAAAGAAGTCTTTAGAATAGCACTAACAGAGCAAATTAGAGCTACATTGAGGAAGTAAAAGGGGTGTTGAATCTAAAGAGGAATCTTGAAAGGATCGATGGCCGGGGGTACAGGGCCTATCAAGAGATCAAAGGCAGATACGAATTTGAGGGTTCCACCCTCTTCATCGATTATGTCCAAGGCGACCCCTTCGCTCCTCCCTCTCGTATCAGAGTGAGGATTCCCCAAGAAATAACTGGATTTCCTAGGGAATTCTACGAGAAGAGAATCTGCAATATCGCCCTCTGTGATTTCCTCACCCGACGGTTTGAAGATAATATCAAAAGATTTGTTAAAGGGAATAGAGGAACAGGCAACTCTGGTCGCGTCACTATCGATTACCCTGGACAAGAGATACTTCCACGCAGTTCGATGGTAGTCACCAGAGAGTATGTTGAGGCCCGCTTCAGTATGGGGCTTCCTGCTCGAGGAAGGAGGGTCTTGGCCCAGGCGGCAGAGGCGATGTTCTTCGAAGAACTCCCCAAGCTTGTCAGTTACTCACTTATTCTAAGAAATCTTGATAAAGACCAACTTATTGCCCACCTTTACTCCTGCGAAGACCAAGAGGCCCTCCGTGGAGAGCTTCCGGAAAAGAAGTTGGTAGCCTTTATTGCCAACGGTTCTATCCTCCCTCGGGCTTCAGGGGTGGATGATCGCCCCTTAAAGAGTGGCTCAGTCATTCCCTTCAAAAGCCCAATAGAATTGGAGGTCTCTCTCCCTGCCCCAAATTCTGGTAGGATTTGTGGAATGGGTATTCCCGAAGGGGTAACCCTCATCGTTGGTGGTGGATACCACGGCAAGACGACTCTTCTTAGGGCCATCGAACGAGGGATCTATAATCACATTCCCGGAGATGGTCGGGAAAAGGTGGTGAGCATTCCTGATACGGTCAAGATAAGGGCTGAAGATGGTCGCAGTGTAAAGAGAGTCGATATTTCAGCCTTCATCAATAATCTCCCCTTACAGAAGGATACCTCTGATTTTTCGACCGAAAATGCTTCAGGCTCTACCTCCCAAGCAGCCAATATCATCGAATCTCTTGAGATGGGTGCTAAGCTCCTCCTCATTGATGAAGACACCTCCGCCACCAACTTTATGATCAGGGATAAACGGATGCAGGAGCTGGTGGCTAAGGATAAAGAGCCGATCACCCCCTTCGTCGACAAGGTTGGGCTCCTCTATAAGGACTATGGTGTCTCGACTATCATTGTTATTGGTGGAAGCGGTGACTACTTCGATGTCTCTAATCTGGTCATTGCTATGGATGACTACTTGCCCAAGGAGGTGACCCTCAGGGCTAAAGAGGTTGCCTCTCTATATCCAACCCATAGGAGGAGAGAAGGCGGAGAGGTCTTTGGGGTTATTAAGGGGCGGGTCCCCTTGGCTGAAGGGTTCGACCCTTCAAGGGGGAAGAGAGGGGTTAAGATCTCGGTCAAGGATAGATCAACCATCCTCTATGGGAGGCACGCCATCGACCTCTGGGCTGTAGAACAGCTGGTCGATCCCTCACAAACAAGATTCATTGCCTCAGCCATCCATTATCTTACTAGACATATGGATGAAAAAAAGAGCTTGAGGGAGATAATAACCCATTTTATGGAGAAAATTGAGGAGAAGTCTCTGGATCTCCTCTTCGTGCACGGAGACTATGCCTTAGCCAGAAGGCACGAACTGGCCGCAGCCATTAATCGCCTTCGGACCTTAAAGATAAAGTAGAATCATTAATAAGAAATCTCGCCCTTTTCCACCTTGTCCCCCTTGGGGTATCCTTAAGGATGATCCCCAGACCCCTCAATTCCTCCCGGAGAAGATCAGCCTTTGCCCAGTCCTTGTTAGCCCGGGCCTTATCCGAACGACCAAGGTGAGGTAACATCGGGCGTGACCAAGGTGGGGCTCATTATAAGGGGTGATTCCGCAGAGATACATCTTAACCTCCCCCTCTTTGAGGGAAGCAAGCCCCTCCTTCTTTCTGGTCAAAGTATTATAAGAGCCTGAGCATCAGTCTTATCTATAGAATCTGTATAGCATCTCTTTGTCAAGATGGCTTCAGCAAGGACAAGATCTTGGCTTGTGGTTATCTTGATATTATCTTCTGAGTCTCTGATTATCCTCACCTTATACCCCAGTCGTTCTATCATCATGGCCTCATCAGCAACAAAGGCTTTGTCTTGCAATTGATACCTCTTTGGCTTACCAGTCGTCTGATGACTCCACAGGTAGCTACCCTTATAAACCTCATCAAAGATATCTTCTAAGATTCGGCTTGAGCTTTTGTAGAAACTGATCTCTTTTAACTCCATAACTAACTCTTCCCTTATAAACTTCAATCCCTTAATACAATGGATGCTATGTGCCCTCCTGTTACAAAAAGCTGAACACAAATCCTTCTTGTTCTTGACAAGGAAGGAGTAGTGTTGTAATATGCTTCTAATTTAGAGATTGCGAGATTCCTGAGGAT
>DNCN01000157.1 GCA_003485015.1 bacterium | reverse complement strand
ACAAAGATAAAGCAGATAATGGTTTTTGGGCAACCGTACGAAATTCAATTCAGATTCATGGGCCAGCGATACATACCTGATTCTGAGATAATGCAGAGGCTGGTTAAGTCTTTTGAAAGGGCTTTTCCCAAGGGTCTTGATGTTATGGCCGTATTTGGAAGTAGGGTTGCCAAGGAGTTGATGTTGACCAGATACAAGGAAGATTGGAAAGATTTTCCAAAATATCCTCAAGAATTGGAAAAACTTACAGAAGAATTCAAAAAACTTAAACCAGAAGAGTGGAAGAAGAACCTCTATTACAACTGGTTGTGGTGTCTTAAGTCACTCCTTCAATTGAGCAAGGAGTATAAATATCCCTTCTTTATGAACAATGATGCCTATCTTACCAAAAGCCTAAACAGTGCCCTGGCAAGCTGGACCGAGCTTAGGCATGACACTATCCTTTATGCCAAACAAAGTTATTGTGCCGAATGTGGTGGTGAGGTAAAAGAGGTATTTGAATGGATTCCTAAGCCTCCAAAGGGCTATGTTGAACCGAATATAGAGTTCTATAAAAGAATGGAAGAGCTACTCATCTTCAGTAGGGATAAACTTAAGAAGTATAATGCACTTGGTGGATTCAAGGATCTATTCGAACGTTTTATCGAGGTTGTAGCCTTTCTTAAAAATATTTCCACAAAAGAGATAGATAATAGACCCTTAACCCTCAAGGAGTATGAACAGATAAGGAGATTTGGTTCATTGCTTGACAATCTGACGTTGTCCATACTTGAGGTAGAATCTGATTATCCTGCTGATTGGGGTTCAATAGAAGGGCCTGATAAGAGGATCTCACTCGTTGTGGATGTACATACTGCACCTAATAGGGATATTCACGGTAATTTCCCCGGTCCTGGTGCTGTTTTAGAAGAGGCGGTTGGAGATGCCTTTGAGATCTATGTTATCGTTGAGATCGATGGCAGACTAAAACTTACCCGTGGTGCGGTATTCTCTTACTATGAATTCAAGTGGCCAATGGATGACCGGTTGACCGATGAGAAGTGGCAAGAGATACTAGAGAAAGGGAAGGAGCCACCCCTACCCGATTGGATAGATGTATATTTTTCAAAAAGCCCAAAGAAGTTGCCAAAACCTGCTTATATACCTACTATGGAGGTTCAAGAGAAGATAGGAAAGGAACAACCTGGATGGTATATGATCTACTATGAGACTGGTTCGTAGATTGTTCATTCTTCTACTTATACTCTTAACCTCCCTCATAATCAGCAATAACACAGATGCAGAGGTCAAGTTCTGTGCCGTCGGAGATGTCCTACTCGATAGAGGGATAAGGACTTCCATCCAGAAGAATGGTGTTGACCATCCCTTTGAGGAAATCTCTGCCCTCATCAGAGGATATGACCTAGCATTCTGTAACTTGGAATGCCCTCTATTCTCTTCTGATGTCCCACTAAACAAAAGATACTGTTTTGCGGCAGAACCCGCATATTTGGAAGGTCTGAAGAATGCGGGTTTTAATGTTATCTCCATTGCCAATAACCACACCATCGACCAAGGCAGAGATGCATTCCTTAAGACAAAGGCTCTACTTGAAAAAGAAGGACTCTATCCCATAGGCGGCGGTAAGGACCAGAAAGAGGCACGGAGTGCTGTCATCGTAGAGCGTAATGGGCTGAAGTTCGCTTTTTTGGGCTATATAGATATGCTCCTCGAAGGGATAACCTACCTTGAGGATAGACCCGCTCCTGCCTGGGCAACAACAGAAGAGATCATCGAAGAGATCAAAAAAATAAGAGACAAGGTCGACTTTGTCATTGTCTCCTTCCACTGGGGAGTTGAGTTCCAACATACCCCAACCATCAACCAAGTAGAAACTGCTCATAAACTCATAGATGCCGGTGCGGATTTTATATTGGGTCACCATCCACACGTATTGCAAAGTATAGAGAACTACAAAGGAAGATACATTATCTATAGTCTCGGAAATTTTGTATTCGATCAGCACAAGCTACCACAGAGACAGAGTATGATCTTCTGTTGTACCTTTGAAAAGGGTAGGATTAAAGACACCCATTTTATCCCCATCTTGATTAGAGATTTTAGGCCTTATATTGCTAAAGGAGAAGATAAAAAGGGTATTATTGAAGCGATAGAAAAAATATCAGAAGAATACAACATAAGACTAATTGAGAAGAATGGCAAAGTTCTCATTACGGATACTGCTTTGAATACCTACGTTGATGTCCCTATTTATAGATATAAATCTAACAAGAGAGAAGTTTTAGTGTTTAGATCAAAGATCGTGTTATTGGATGAGGACTCTAATATACTGGATACTCTCCTCATCAAGGATTCCGAAGAATTAAAAGACTGCTGTGGAACAAAAGACCCAGACTGTGTCCGCATCTATGGTATTTTAGGCAAGAAAAACCAAAAAAGAGGGGAGTATATTGTAGTATTTCCTGTATCTTCACAGAAGATAGAAAACCCTTTTCGAGACATACATAAATTGAACCCCTGGAAGGTAATGATGGCAGATGTGGATGGTGATGAAAACCCTGAACTCTGTGTGGGCGTGTGGAAGAAGACAAGGTATTTTAATACCTACGAAAACAGGCTCTTTATCTATAATCGGAGTGGGAATTATATTTATCCTAAATGGTTTGGTTCAAGGTTTGCCAATCCCTTCATCGATTTTGATTTTAAAGATATGGATGGCGATGGGAAAGAAGAGTTGATTCTACTTGAGAGGGATAGAGCTGGCGTAAAGAAAATAGTCTCCTACAAATGGCGTATCTTTGGATTTGAAGGTCTGGAAATAATGAAAGAAGGTTATAAGAGTAATATCCTTACTAATTTAGAAAGAGAATCGATTAGATAGGATTTAAGCTGTAATTGATGAAATCCTGATGTAAAGACGAATGACAAATCCGAACAAGGATCTATTTTAAAGTGGCAAAGACTATAAAGCTCCAGATAGGCAATCTCGATGGCTTTTGCGACCCTCACCTGGGGGATGATAGAGAAGGCTGTAAGAAATTAAGGGACGTTGTTGAGTTTGTTAATTAACTCCTTGATAAGAATATCAAATCCCGATATAATGATTC
>DNCN01000197.1 GCA_003485015.1 bacterium | reverse complement strand
ATGTCTGTTTTTGTTCAGGGAGCTGAGAAAATAATGGATCTCATTCTAGTCTTTAAGGAGCTCAAGGATAATCTGGGCAACTCGAATTGCTCCCCTTCCATCGACGAGCCTCTGGCCGGCTTGGCTCATCTCCCTGCGGAGTTTAGGATTGAACCGAAGTCTCTGAATCTCTTCGGCAATCTTCTCAGTAGAGACCTCTTCATTCAATCTTAGATTAATGGCCGCTCCATATTTTGCAAAAACCTCAGCCCGTTGACAGTGGTCCTTAGTAGGAGGAAGGATAATGGCCGGAAGCCCTAAGCAAGCAACCTCATAGACGGTCAGCCCAAAAGAAGTGAGAGCCATATCCGCCTCAACCATAGAGGGAGCAAGGGATAGGGGATCCTGAATAACGCTCGCAGGCGCCCCTTGAATAATCTCCTCTAATTTCTTCCTCTCTTTAAAGATTCGCCCTAAGATGAAAGTCGTAAAGGGTAGATCGGGTAACTGAACCAGGGCCTTAGCCAATTTAAGGGTTAGACCGTAAGGATCACTTCCGCCACAGGTAACCAAGATTTTAGAGACTGCCTTTCTAATCGCTCGGGGATTCTCGCGAGCCTGGAGAATCTCACGAGAGAGACAGATATAATGAGGCCCCTCGAAGATCTTGACTCCATCTGGCACTGGATGTTGAGAAGGAGGATGAGGAAGGGCGTTAATGACTACATCAGCCATCTCCCAACCTGAAAGGTTGTCTAAAAGGATAATCTCTGCTCCTATCTCTTTAAAAGGAAGTAATAGGTTAGGTTCTACTTCAAGCCTATCAACTACAACCACCTTAGGTCGAAGTCTCGAAAGTCTTTCAGGCTTAAAAACCTCTATCCTTCTATCCCTAATAAAGAAAGAGGAGAGATTTTCATCTCCGTCTATACAAAAGAAGACTGGAGCCCCACCCAGATGTTCAGCAATATTGAGGCAGCGGATGAGATGGCCAGTCCCAATCTGATAGCTGGCAATAACACTAAAAAGGACCCCTTGGTTGCCCACTCACGGTCCTCTGTTGGATATGGTAGTTCTTGGCCAGGAGTTCTGGATGGAGATCAAGGAATTCAACAACCTCAGAAAGGAAGAATATCTTTCTTGGCCTGAACCGAGCAAAGACACCCCGGACAAGTTCTAAGTCTTCATGAGTATCGACCGTCAACCGCCAAGTTGGTCTTGATAGATTAGCTGGTGCCTCTAATATCTCTACCATAAAAAGATCCTTCCGCTCCTTGATAAAGCTCGTCACATGTTCTCGATGGGGACTCTCCTTAGCTAAGAGGCGGTGAGCTTCAAAGAGGGCCCTCTTGCTCACTATCTCAGGTGCTGTCCCTAGGGGAAGACCATTCATGCCTATATAATCTGAATGGGATTCAGTCTGTCTAGCGATAAGTCCCTGAGTAATCTCTGAATCTATCAAGGGGTTGTCACCAGTGGCCCGAAGGATAATCTCTGCTCCAAGGTCTTTTGCAGCGTCAACGAATCGTAATAGAACATCCTCCTCGCTTCCTCGAAAGACTTTAGCTCCATATCCCTCTGCCACCTCAGCAATAACCTCGTCCTGGGGGTTGGTGCTTGTAGCCACAATAATAGTGCCTAGAAGCTTAACGTCTTTCAACCGAGTAATGATATGCCCCAAAAGGGGCTCCCCCTCTATCTCCATCAGGACTTTTTGGGGTAGACGGGTTGAGCCCATCCTGGCCTGGATGATGCCTATAACACTCATCTACCCAACATCCTCCAATTTAATTACTACACCACGAGGTATATCACACTTAAGAATCCTGCCAAGGAGTAACTTGACCATCTTTGGGGGAAGGCCATCAGCGGGCCGCAGGTATTCTAACACCTCTTTGGTAAGAACGGTTCCTTGTTTCAGATCCTCTTTAGCCACAATGCTTCTCCTGGCCAATTTTTGTATCTCTTGTTCTCCATCAAGCACCCTTTTTACTCCATCGCCTAAGGAGGCTGAAATAACCTTCAACTCCTCAATCATCCTCTTCATCTCTTCAGGCTCTAAGGAGAGGCTATGGTCAGGACCAGGGAGTGTCTTATCTAACGTAAAGTGTTTCTCTATGGCCACCGCACCAAGGGTAGTGGCAATAATAGGAGCAGCAAGGCCGAGAGTATGATCAGAGAATCCAACTGGAAGACCAAAAGCCTGTTTGAGGGTAAGGATAACCCTAAGATTAAGTTTCTGAATCTCAGCCGGATAGGTTGAGTGACAATGGAGCAAAACAATCTGCTCATTACCCGTTCCCTTTACCACTCCAATCGCCCCTTCTATTTCAGAGAAAGTACTCATACCAGTCGAAAGGAGAATCGGCTTACGGTATCTGGCTACACTCTCTAAAAGGGGAAGGTAGGTTAGATCTCCTGAGGCAATCTTAAAGGCTACTACCCCCAACTCAGCGAGCATCTGGGCGCTCTCTGGATCAAAGGGAGTAGAGAGAAAGATTATCCCTTCATTGCCTGCCACCTTAAAGAGGTGCTGATGGTCTCTCTC
>DNCN01000161.1 GCA_003485015.1 bacterium | reverse complement strand
CTCAACCTGTGTAACCTGAACAGCTATTTTATTTCCAATTACCCCAGGTCGACATAAAAACTTCTTTCTATCACCTACTTTCAAAATGAGATTTCCATCGGCCTTTGTGGTAAGTTTGAGAACATCACCCACTTGGAGACCAAGGATATCGCCTACACCAATCTGTGCTACCCCAAGCTCAGCAATGACTGTAATAGGAACTTCCTGCATTCCCTGGCGCAGTTTCTCTACCGTCTCAGCACTTACCCTCATCTCCTGTTCAGCAGAATATTTGTACTGTGGAGTAAGCCTTTCAGTAATAGGTTCAATCAAGGTATGGGGAATGCAGTGGCGGATTATTCCCTCTAAATTCCCTGTCTTTATACCTAAGACAGCTACAATAACAACCTCTTCTGGAGGAAAGATTTGTGCACGGTCAAGACTAGTGATAACAGACTTTAGTTTGAGGCTCAATTGATCTATATCTGCCCAGGCTACCCTTATATTCTCCATCATCCTTCCGAATATCCCTTTAGCCACCTCCAGTTCAATCTCTGTTAATCCTCTCTGACTTTCAGTTCCTTTAATCTCTCCTTGCCCACCTAACAAACGATCGATGATGGTTAAGATTATATTAGTACTCACCTCAACAAGACTAAGTCCCTTCCACGATTCGATGTCAATTATCCCCAGACAGAGAGGTTGGGCAAGGGAAGACATGAAGTCACTATACGGAAGCTGTCGAACTTTTTCTACCTTTACTTCTAAAGGAATCCTTGCGTGAGCTCCTAGAGAAGTGGCCAGGGATTGACCAAAGATGCGGTATATCTCTTCAACAGTTCCGAGTTGGTCTTTAAAGAGCCTCTGGGGTTGGCGGAAGTCGTAGTCTGCAACCTTCGGCCCTTTCTCTGAAATCTCATAGGCCATCTTCTCAGTCATAGAGATTCACCTCTTTTAGATCAGTTAGATCGACTACTATTGGACAATGACCTGGACGTAGATATCTTCGATCTGCCCGTGGGTTAGGAGGGAATTTATTCTACTCATCACCTCACGTTTGAACCTCTCCTTACCCTCTTCTGTAGATAGATCCTTTGAGGTTTGGCTAATAAGGACAGTATTGATGATATCACTTATCTGGAATTGCCTCTCAACGAGCTCAGAGGCGAGTCGTTTATACTTTGGATTATAAGCCAACCGAAATTCACCAGTCTTGACTAAATGCGCCTCTTCTTCATCTGCCAATTTTGCTATAAATTCCGGACCGGCCAACCAGGTAATAAGTGCCGAAGGAGGTGTCCTTTTTTCTTCGGGGGCTTCTGGACCGAAAGTGATCTCTGGGGTTTTGACAGTCTTTGCCACATAAGAGGCAATAATCACTACTAAAAGTAAACCCGCTATCCCGATAGCAATATTCATTAGGAGCTTGATAGGCAGATTAGGCACTGCCTTCTTTGGTTTTTCTTCTTCGGCCTCTATTCTCTCCTCTTCAACCATTTCTCTTCCCCTCCTATTTCAACCTATTCGTTCCCTCTTTATAACAATCTCTTTCTATTTTTTAGTTTATGGTCTTTGGCTCCTCCCTCCTTGCCTCCTCACGGATAATTACCACATCCACCCTCCGATTTAGGGCCCTGCCCTCTGGGGTATCATTCGAACTGATGGGTCGGGACGAGCCATAACCTGCCGCTGAAAGTCTCTGAGGAGCTATCTGGTGGACCTTCTCGAGGTAATGTAATACATTTACCGCCCTAGCCACAGAAAGCTCCCAGCCTGAGGGAAACCTTCCTCTTTCGATGAGGATATTATCAGTATGTCCTTCAATCCGAACATAGTTAGGTAACGCAGTAATAAGCTTAGCCACCCGGTCAAGGATGAGCTTAGATGTGGGTTTAATAACAGTACTTCCTGAATCAAAGAGGATTTGACTGCTCAACTGGATGACTATCCCGCGCTCATCATAATGTGCCTTGAAGCTACCCTTAGTTGTTAAATCCTCCTTGAGGATCTGATCGATCTTATCTCCAAATGGATGACGCCTCCATCCTCTTTCTGCGTCTGTTCCAGTAATAAGTCCTGGAGCCCCTTTTCTGGGGGAGAGCTTATCCATCTCCATCCCCAAGGTTGCAAGTTTTTCCTCGGTCAAAGATGGCCCATCCTCCATCATCCCTAATCCCCCTCTAAAGGCCGAAAGTATCATCTTCGTCCCACCCTTCTCTTCCAGGTTAGCCATAGAAAGTGTAGCCACAAAGAAACAGAGCAGAAGGGTAACCATATCTCCAAATGTGAGCATGTAGTCGATCTTAGCCTTCTTTGTCCCCCTCTTTGGTTGGCGAGCCATCTCTCATCATCCCTTTCGGTTTAAATGTAAGGCATCTCTTTTTTTATGATCAATTCTTCTTATTCGCGGGCCTCCTCACGGACAATAACAATATCCACCCTTCTATTTGAAGCCCTCCCTTCTGAAGAGTTATTCGAATCGATGGGTCGATACGGACCATAGCCTATGGCTGAAAGCTGTTTAGGAGAGAGGTGGTGCCTCTCTTCGAGATAACGGAGTACATTGGTTGCCCTAACTGCAGACAATTCCCAGTTGGAAGAATAGGTGCGACTTTTAATGGGAGCATTGTCGGTATGCCCCTCAATTCGAATCTGATTAGGAAGACCTTGAATGAGAAGGGCTATCTTATCGAGGATGTGGTAAGAAGAGAGGTTGATATCCGCCTCCCCTGGCTCAAAAAGGGCCTTATCGGTCAATTGGACGATTACCCCTCGCTCTTCATAGCGCGTCCGAATGACTCCCTTTTTTCTCTCCTCCACAAAGGCCTGGCTGATCTTCTTCCCTAGAAACTCATCCCTCAGTCCCCGTGCTATTTCTCTCCCTAAGGTGGCACAAGGGATACCCCTTAT
>DNCN01000038.1 GCA_003485015.1 bacterium | reverse complement strand
TAGGGGCTCTGCCCCTCTGGCGCTTCCCGCCTTCGGCGGGTCGCTGTCACCCCTGCTGACCTCCTGTCAGCAAAGGTGAGATATTCGAAGCCAAGTGAGGTAGGAACTCTCGCCAGCTCCACTAGCCAAATTGCCCCATCTCCCTAAACATCAAGGGATAAATCTATAGATGTAAGCTACACTTGGCCCAACTTCTATGGATTTAATAAGCTTGAAGTGCGGAAGGTTGACTCCTCTGAGTAGATCAAAGATGAGGATTGATTTCTTCATAAATGAGGCTTCATTTGTTGGATCACACCATCCATCATCCCACACCACATGGGTAATATTCTTCTCCTTCAATTCAGATATAAAAGAATCCGAGTCTCTGCTCTTAAAGTCATTCAATAGTGCAAATGACTCTAAGGGCAAGTCACTAAAGTAATACACAAACCAGGGCATTGCCATTAATAATTTATCCCCTTCCTTCGCATTTTCAGAATACCACTCGGCAATAACCCTATGGGTGGCATTGCTGTATCTTGCCTCTTCCATCGTTTCAACTGAAGCCTGGAGATGCACTCCAGCTATCCAGATCAGAAGAGACGATGAGGCAGCAGTCATTAATACCTTCTTCCACCCCCTCTCTTTGATCAAACAGCTTAGAAGGTAAATAATAAGGAAGGAGTAAATTATAAAAATATATGGACCTATACTGAGATCTCTAAGAAGGATCAGCCTATGGAATCCGATAAGAAAGAGACAGAAGATAAGAACAATAGATCCAACCCTTAAGAGACCCGCCTGAGGATTTATTCTCAAATATGGAAGAATAACCTCAACCCCTTTGATGGTAAATAAGAGGAGAATCCAGGAGATAGGAAAGGCGAAACGGTCCACTTCGCCAAATGGGTAGATCATATGGATCACTGTATAAGTGAGGAGAAAAAGGATTGTGGGTAAGATACTCTTTAAGAACTTCTTCAGGATGGTAAAAACCCCAAGGAGACCAAAGCTTAAAGCAACGAATCCAAAGAGACCTTCGGCTGGATCTAACGATCTTACCATGGTCTTTAAAAATTCTACCCCACCAAAACCAAGCAGATGAATTCTATAGACATATGGATTGACATCTCCTCCGTATTTGAGTATGCTTAGGGCCATCCATACGCCTATACCAATCGAAGAGAGAAACCCCAACAGAATAGTGGAGCACCTTCTCTTTTCATAAAGAAGATCTTTTATTATGAGGATGGGGATCAGAAGGGCTGCCTCATACCGAGCTAAAGATGCCAGACCAGCTCCCAGATAAGCCAACCTTGAACCTTTCAAATCCAAATAGAGTGTCAATAGGATAGTAGCCAATAGGGTCATTTCAACTAATGGTTGATTTGAAAGATAGAAAAATTGCGAATTGAGAGTAAAGAATATAGGAAGAAAGACGGCCCTATTTAAAAACCTTCGGGATATAAGGCAGAGGAGATAGGTAGAAAATATAGAAAGAAGGAGATTAACTGCCTTAGCTGCCCAAAGCAATGAGCCTCTCCCTGAATTAAGGAAAGAGAAGATCGCCAATATCTATCTCTTTAAGTTAAGTTCTATTAGATCTTCTCCCTTAGGGAGAAGTTTTTCTTGACAAAGGTTAGTTGGGATTCTATACTGCTGGAGCAATGTTTGAGATACTTAGCCAGCAATTAGAGAAGATTTTCAAGAGATTAAAAGGGAAGGGTCGAGTAACCGAAAGAGACATCGACCAAACCTTAAGGGAGCTGCGAGTTGTTCTTTTAGAGGCTGATGTCAACCTCAAGGTAGTAAAGAGTTTCACCGAGATGGTCAAAACTCGAGCCATTGGGCAAGAGGTTCTTGAGAGTCTCACCCCAGCTCAACAGGTAATCAAGATCGTCAAAGAAGAACTCACCAAGATCTTAGGAGAAGAAGAGGTAGAGCTTAGGCTCTCCCCTACTCCACCGACAACCCTCCTTCTTATTGGACTCCAAGGCTCAGGTAAAACCACAACCTGTGCCAAACTGGCTCATCGATTTAAAGCAAAAGGTCACTCTCCCCTCTTAGTCGCTGCAGACACCAAAAGACCTGCTGCTCAGGAACAGCTAAAAATATTGGGGTCTTCCATGGGCATCAAAACCATCTTTGCTCATCAGGATGAGGATCCAAAGGCACTCATCCTTAGGATCAAAGAGCTGGCTATTAAAGAATCCTATGAACCAATCATCGTCGATACCGCCGGGCGACTCCACATCGACCAAGAACTGATGCAGGAGCTCAAAATAATGAAGGAGGCCATAGCTACTGGGGAAGTTATTCTAGTCCTGGATGCTATGACTGGTCAGGATGCAGTCAATATTGCCCAAACCTTCAATCAAGAATTAGGATTTGATGGATCAATCTTGACCAAATTGGATGGGGATGCCCGAGGTGGTGCTGCCTTATCATTGAGGATGGTTACTCAACGGCCAATTAAATTCGTCGGCACTGGTGAGAAAGTAACTGATTTAGAACTCTTCTACCCTGAACGGATAGCCTCTCGGATCCTGGGCATGGGCGATCTCCTCACCTTGATCGAGAGGGTTCAGGAAAAAGCCGACCTTGAAGAGGCAAAGAGGGCTCAGCAGAAACTCCTGAAGGATGAATTTGACTTAGAGGATTTCTTAAAGGAGATTAAGAGGATCAAAGGGATGGGATCGTTGGATGAACTCATGAAGATGATCCCTGGAATAGGAAAAGGACTACCACAATTTGAAACAAGGGATCTTTCTCGGACTGAAGCCATCATCAATTCCATGACCCCTCCTGAAAGACATACCCCCAGAATCATTAACGGCAGTAGGCGCAGACGCATTGCCCAAGGATCTGGGACGAGCGTAAGGGAGGTAAATCTCCTTTTAGCACAGTTTGAAGAGATAAAGAGATTGATGAAGAAGATGAGGAAGGGAAGATTCGGGTTGATGGGGCAGAGATTTTTCATCTAATAAATCCAATCCAATAGACCACAAAATATCCAAAACCACAAAAGAGACATAAAGATAAATAAATCTAGTTGAAATCTTTTCCCTTCTATGTTAGAATAAACTTAGTTTAGCACTTGAGGAGTAGAATCTAATGGCAGTAAAGATAAGATTGACTAGAACCGGTAGTAAAAAACGTCCCTCTTACCGTATCGTAGTGACCGATGGACGAATGCCAAGGGATGGCCGATTTATCGAGATAATCGGCCACTACCATCCCGTTGAGGGAGGAGACTTGCATCTCAAAGAGGAGAGAGGCCTCTACTGGCTCACCCAAGGGGCTTGTCCTACCCAGAAGGTCAGAGATCTCTTCAAGCAGACAGGTCTTTGGAAGAGATTTCGAGAAAGAGAGACTACTGCTAAGATTAGGCAGAAAATAGAGTAAAAGTAAGGTTTGGATTAGAGAAA
>DNCN01000084.1 GCA_003485015.1 bacterium | reverse complement strand
ACTTCTTTGCGGAATTTAGTCATAGCTGCAAACTCCAACCCTAATAGAACAGCCTTCTTGTGACTATCATCTTTAAAAGAGAGAGTGTAAGGGAATCTTTTTTGAATCTCTTCTAAGATGCAAGTGATATCTTCTTCTGGTCTTTGGATGTGGCAGTTGATTATCTCGTCGATAAGGACTTGGATCTTCTCCTCTTTCAGTTCAAGACAGTGTCTTCGATAATGGGTAATATCAGAACCTCCCGCAAAACTGATGTTACACTTGTATTTATTTTCATCCTTTTTGCTCAACCTCATCTCTTTAAAGATTGAGGAGTTAGCCGCTAAGGGCAGATAAAGAACTTCTTTAAACCCGGATCCCTTAAGCTCTTCAATATAGGCCCTATCGCAGACAAAGGGAAGGCAGTATTGAGTAAGCTCTTCTTTGTCAAGACCTTGAAGTGGATCAAGGCATCTCTTTGGTTCATCAATGAACCAGGAAGCATAGGGTATCTTTAACTGGCTGAAGATTCTCGGGGCAACCCCCAAATGGTCTACACTGAAAATAAAGTCCGGTCTAAAATCATTGAGCTCCTCAATCAATCTCATAGCATACTTTCTTGGTTCCTTTTCGGCCCTATGCAAATCAAGGAGTCTAGTGGTGTGACCAAGCCTTCTCAGACTATCTAAGGCATCTTCAATCACGTAAGGGATAGTCAATAAATCTGGTTTAAAGGAGAGAATCTTAAGTCCCATATATCTCCCTTAGGGTTCTAATCAATCGATCCATGCGGTGGACATAAGTATGTTCCTTCAGAACTAAGTTTTGGGCTCGCTTCGCAATCTCCTTACGTTCCTTGGGGTGTTTTAAGTAATATCTGACTAATGCTCTTAGTTCTTCACTATCTCGATAACAGATAAGGTCTCTTCCTAACTCAAAGAGCCCAGATAGATCTTTCCGATAATCAGTAAGTATAAAACTTGCGCAGGCAGAGACGTCAAATACGCGTTGGTTTACTGTAGTTTTCAGACCACAGAGAGTGATGTTTAGACTGATCTTTGAGGCATTATACAATTTGGGAAGATCAGTATAATAATCAAGTGTATTGAAGATCTTAACCTTTTCATCCAGTAGTATTCGCCAACCTTCATCTCCATAAAGATGGAGCCCAAATTCAGCCACACCCTCAATGATCTCCTTTCTGTATATAGCCATCGCCGCCTGCTCTAAAAGAGCTCTGATCTCCCCCTCTGGATCCTTAAGGAAGACGGTAGGGGGTAACAATTTTTGAATCTCCTCCAAGATATCGGACATACTGAGGGTCGGATTTTCAATCTGAAGTCTTATGGCCTGGGGAAGGACCCTTTGGGCATTTCCATCTCCAATCATCTGGCGATAAGCCTGAAGGCTTCTTGCATGGGAACTGCCTACAAAACTTATGTTACATCTAAAATCCTTTATATCTTCTCTTATCCTATGGAAAATTTTAGGATCGGTCGCTCCAGGAAGATAGTAGACATGCTTAAAACCAAATTCATTTAATTCTCTTATATACATCCTATCGCAGACAAAAACTACGGTATAAGAAGAGATAAATTCTTTTTCCTTAAGATAAGCAAGGGGAGAATCTACAAACCAAGAGACATGGGGAAGTTCCATCTTTTCCATCGTTTCAACCATAATAGGAAATAGTCCAATAAAATTTAGGGTAAAGACGAAATCAGGAGAAGAGTTTGCTACTTCCCAAATAAGCTGATTCAACCTCTTCTGGTCTACTGCATACTTTTCTAAAGGGATTACCTCTACCTCATGATCAAGCCGCCTAAAGGCATTTATTGCTCCAGAGAGCATAAATGGACCTCCAAAGAAAGCTTCAGTAATCGGTTTAAGCACAAGGATCTTCAACCTCTTATTGGCCAATCTCCTTCTCTTCTTGTATATAACCCTAATTTCATCCACTAGCTAAAGACCCCTCGGACTATCTCTGTTAAGTATTCTATCCTTCTATATAAATATTATGCTTCTCTTGAAATTCTTAAGAATCTTCCTTAATACCCCTTGAAGATAGATACAGGCTTCTCTCTTGGTATGATAGTCCTGGAAGGAATTTGTGATTATCCTAGTTTTCTTATCTTCCAGTGAAGAAGACTCTCTTCCTAAAAGACCAAGAAATTTAAGGAATCTCCCAGCGCTTCCAACTCCTTCAATCTTTTTATCAAGGAGATAGAGTCGAGCCAACAATTCCTCCATCTCTTTTTCTTCTTTGTCTTCTGAGTTCGGACCCTTAACTCCAAATTTTACCAGGCTGTGGAGTCTTTGAGCAAGTTCCTCCCCATGACTACAGAGATCTTCAAGCTCCGTAAATTTACTCATCTCTTCTTCAACTCTTAAACTAACCTCGCTCTTTTTCTTCTTATTCTTCATTGGTTGTAAGGAAGAAGTAAGGTAAGGGGTAATATCCTCTATAGGAATTATCTCCCTACCTGTTTCGGTGAGCTGAAGGTTGAGGTATTCCCAGTATTTGAGATAGGCTAGATTCAAAATCCTTTCGCACAACTCCTCTGTTGAAGGATGATAAGGGGTGTATGAGAAGGGGCTCTCCGGAGATCTTCCCATTCCTGAGTAGTAGTACTTAGTCCCATCATTTTCAGAAGGAATCCCACCACAGAGGGAGATTTTAACCGCAGTGAGTATATCTCTAACTTCAATCTCTTCCATGCATCTATGATCTTTGCACCCCGTCTTTCCGCATTCAATACAGTCCAGATCCTGATGGAGGATGATATGCCCTCTTCGGTCATAAGGCCCTCCAAAGACCGGGCCACTAATGGAGATAACCGGGGTTCCAACCGCACCAGCGATATGCATTGGCCCGGTATCATTAGTGATGAATAGACAGCACTTTGAAAGGACGTAAGCCAGGCCCTTAAGGCTCAGTTTACCTGTAGCATCAATGGGCTTTGTCTGCATTGCTTCTGTTATCTTTTTTCCTAATTTTACATCATCCACTCCACCAAATATTACTATTCTAGCTCCATATTCCTTATGTAATTCATCTCCAAGCTGGGCAAACTTCTGCCAGGGCCACCGCTTGGATAGCCAATTAGCTCCAGGGTTTAATCCGATAAGATGTTCTTCCTCTTCAACCCCATTTGAAGTAAGAAATTTACCTCCTTCCTTCTGTCCTTCTTCTCCAATCTCTATATGGGTCTTGAATCTTCCAGGGGAAAGACCGGCTAAACGAAGATTCAACTCTCCCTGATGGAGTAACCTTCCTGGCACCTCTCTTCGCCTCTTTACGAACATTCGGAGATAAATATAGTATATCCAAAGATTTCCACGGAGAAAAAGCTCTCCATCTTTATCAATGTTCAAGCCAAGAAAGTTCTCAGCTTCAATGAGTCTAGTAATAATGGCCGCCCGTTTCGAGAGGTGGAAGTTCATCACCAGATTAAAATTTCTGGAAGAAAGACCTTCTATAAAATTTGCCAGTTCGTCTTCTATCTCACTGGTAGTCTTCTGTCTGGTCTTAATCTCTCTAAAATATCGGTACTCATCAAA
>DNCN01000062.1 GCA_003485015.1 bacterium | reverse complement strand
CTTCCTGGCAGAAGGAGAGAGCGATTTGTGGAAGAACATGGGCTTCCCATTTATGATGCTGAAGTCTTGACCCAGGAGAGGTCCTTAGCCGATTTTTATGAAGAGTGCCTCAAGCTCTATCCAAAGCCAAAGATATTGAGTAACTGGATTATGACCGAACTATTGGCCTACCTCTCAGAATGTAAAAAAACCTTAAGCGGGGTGGCGCTTCCCCCTGAACATTTGACTAGAATCCTTCAGATGATCGATGAGGGAACGATCAGTGGCAAGATGGCCAAAGAGGTCTTCAAGGAGGTCACTAGGAGCCATGAATCCCCAGAGGAGGTCATCCAAAAGAGAGGATTTATCCAGATAGCTGATGAGGAAAGAATCAAAGAGATTGTCGAGCAGGTACTAAAAGAGAACGAAGGGGCAGCAAAAGACTTCCAAGAAGGCAAAGAAAAGGCATTCACCTACCTTGTCGGTCAGGCAATGAGACTCTCTAAGGGCAAGGCCAATCCTGAGTTAGTCAATAGACTACTTAGAGAAAGATTGACTCTTTAATCCATAAGTAGATTGGAAGTAGAGATGATCCATTCAGATTTTGTTCACCTTCATGTCCATACAGAGTATAGTCTTTTAGATGGGGCCATTCGTCTAAAAGACCTCATCAGCCGAGCCCGTGAACTCCAGATGCCAGCTTTAGCCATCACCGATCACGGCAATATGTTCGGTGTGATTGAGTTTTACCGTCAAGCCCATGCAAAGGGCATTAAGCCCATTATCGGCTGTGAATTCTATGTGGCCCCAGATTCAAGAAAGGAGCGCAAGGCATACCGAGGTATCCATGAAGTCTCCTACCATCTGACACTGTTAGTCAAGGATGAGGTAGGGTATAAGAACTTGATGAGGCTGGTGACTATTGGTTATCTGGAAGGGTTCTACTACCGGCCCAGGATCGATAAAGAAGTGCTATCTCAACACTGTGAGGGGTTGATCCTGCTCTCCGGCTGCCTCAAAAGCGAAATCGCCCATCTTATCTTAGAGAACCAGATAGAAGCAGCCAAACAGATAGTCAAAGAATTTGAAAAGACCTTTGGTCATGGAAATTTCTATCTAGAACTGCAAGATCAAGGGCTGAAGGAGCAGAAGATAGTCAATGAAGTCCTTATTGAGATAGGCCGAGAGCTCTCCATTCCCTTAGTTGCCACTAATGATGTGCATTACCTCAAGAGAGAAGATGCTAAAGCCCACGATGCCCTCTTATGTATCCAGACGAATAAAGCCGTTAGTGACCAGGATAGACTCCGTTTTTCCTCAGATGAGTTCTACTTTCGGACCCCCCAGGAGATGAAAGACCTCTTCTCTCACAATCCCCAAGCTATCTCCAACACCATAGAGATTGCCAAAAGATGTAACTTAGAATTACAGGAGGGGAAGATCCACCTCCCTCATTATAAAACCCCCAACAATGAAAGCTTAGACAGTTACCTAAAACGACTGTCTCTTGAAGGGCTTAAGAATTGTTATCAAGGGGTACCTCCGCCGGAGGCTGAGGAGAGACTTCTTAATGAATTGAAGGTCATCTCCAAAATGGGCTATGCTAGTTACTTTTTGATCATCTGGGACCTGATAAGTGAGGCCAAAAGGAGGGATATTCCAGTTGGTCCAGGCAGGGGTTCGGCTGCTGGAAGTTTGGTGGCCTATAGTTTAGGAATTACCGATATCGACCCCCTTAGGTATGGACTTCTCTTTGAGAGATTCCTCAATCCAGGACGGGCAACCCTTCCTGATATCGACATTGACTTCGCCGATGATCGCCGGGATGAAGTCATCGAATATGTCAACTCTAAATATGGCCAAGATCATGTGGCTCTGGTGATTACCTTTGGAAAGATGAATGCCCGGGCGGTGGTGCGGGATGTAGGTCGGGTACTCGGTTATCCTTACAACGAGATAGATAGGATTGCCAAACTTATTCCAGCCGAGTTCCACATCACCCTTGAAGAAGCCTTAAAGAGGAGTCCAGAGTTGAAGGAGGCGGCTAGTGCCAAAGGGGATCTACTCGAGATATCCCTCTCTTTAGAGGGGCTTGTTCGCCATGCCTCTACCCATGCAGCGGGAGTGGTTATCTCTAAAGATCCTCTCATAAATTATCTCCCCCTCTATCGTGATCCTAAGAGTGGTCAAGTAATCACAGGCTATAGCAAAGACTCCATTGAGCATATCGGGCTTCTAAAGATGGATTTTCTGGGGCTTACTACCCTTACGGCCATCAAGAACTGCCTTGAACAGGCAAAAGAGAATCATGGGGTCAAGATCGATATCTGCAATATCCCTATCAATGATGAAAGGACCTTTGAACTTCTTCGGAAGGTGGACTCTGTAGGGCTCTTCCAGATTGAATCTTCGGGCATGCGAGATCTTCTAAAGAAACTTAAACCGACTGAGTTTACTGACCTAATCGCCCTTCTTGCCCTCCATCGGCCAGGCCCCCTCGGCTCAGGTATGGTAGATGAATTTATCATCTCTAAGCATAGCCAAAAGGCCATCCGGTACATCCATCCTAAATTGAAACCCATCTTAGAGGAGACTTACGGTGTCATCGTCTACCAGGAACAAGTGATGCGTATTGCTAGTGAATTAGCCGGATTCAGCCTAGAAGAGGCGGATGAACTGAGGAGAGCGATGGGCAAAAAGGATCAGAGCAGGATGGACCAGATGGAAGAGCGTTTCATTGAGGGAGCCCGTCATCATGGGATCCTTCGAGACAAAGCCAAGGCTATCTATGAACTGATGGGCAAATTTGCCGAGTATGGGTTCAACAAAAGCCATTCAGCAGCCTACGCCCTTATTGCTTATCGAACAGCCTATCTCAAGGCCCATTATCCCCTTGAATTTATGGCTGCCCTGCTTACCTCTGAGTTGAATAACCAGGACAAGATAACCTCCTACATTACTGAATGTCGGAAGATGGGTATTGCTATCCTGCCACCAGATATAAATGCCTCAGATGCCTTCTTTAAAGTAGAAGGCCAAGCCATCCGTTTTGGCTTAGCTGCTATAAAGAATGTGGGTTTAGCGGCTACCCACTCCATCCTTGAAGCGAGAAGAAAAAAGAGAAGATTCAGTTCCCTCTATGACTTCTGCGAAGAGATCGATCTTAGACTAGTCAACAAAAGGGTCATTGAAAACCTGATTAAATGTGGAGCCTTGGATTCTACTGGCGCTAAGCGTTCCCAGCTTTTTCATATCTTGGATCACGCCTTAAAGATGGCTTCTCATATTCAACAAGATAGGGCTATTGGACAAACCTCTCTGTTTGATAGGCTTGAAGAAGATCTTGTCTTTAAAGAAGAGGATCATCAAAGATTACCTGATATCGAAGAGTGGCCAGAGAATAAACTCCTCAGCTTCGAGAAGGAGCTCTTAGGGTTTTATATCACTAGCCATCCTTTGGCTCAATATGAGAGAATGCTGGAACAGTATGTTGACCTCACTTTAGATAGACTGAACGAGATAAAGGAAGAGAGGGTGGTCACGGTGGGGGGAATAATCCATGCCCTCAAGAAGAAGAGCACTAAAGACGGCCGGGCTATGGCAATAATCACCTTGGAAGATCTAACTGGAAGTGTTGAGGTAGTGATCTTCCCTGATCTCTATGAGCGCGAACAGAAGTATGTTATTCGTGACCTCCCTATCCTAGTTATTGGTAAGGTGAGTCTAAAAGAGGAGCGGCCCAAGATTCAGGCAAACAAGCTTATTCCCCTTAGTGAAGCGTCGTATAGGCTGAGCAAAGAACTCCATATCCGAATGAGCACCCCAGGCTTGGAGGAAGAGACCCTCATCCAATTGAAGAAGGTGCTAGAGAGATTTGAGGGTGAAATCCCAGTCTATCTCCATTTGGTTACCCCCCACCACGGTGAGATAATCACTACCACCAACATGGGGATCTCCCTTGATAATGGCCTGGTGGGAACCATCGAAGAGTTGTTAGGTGAAGGGGTAGTCTCATTTAAATAAAGCAAGAAAAGGAGCTGTCGATGAAGAGAATATTCAAGATTATAGGGTTGATCTTACTCTTTTCTTTAGTCTCTTATCCAGGGATGGGTGCGGAAGCTGAAGAGGGTGCAGTAAGGGTTATGGAATTAGTGAATACACCTACAGCCCGTCTCTATCCCCGAGGCGAGTATGGGATCAGTCTTAAGATCTATGATGAAGGATCCCTCCTTTTTAGGTTTGTCCTATCTCTGACTGACTACGTGATGTTGGGTGTCCCTTTAGATATAAGGCATTTCATCGGCAAAAGAGCAATGGAGGTTGAGTTGCCGCCAGTTATCTGGGCTAAGATTCGATTGACCAAAAAAGGGGGGGGCTGGCCTATGGCCATTGGATATGATCCTATCGACTATGGAGAAGAGGGCGATAAGAGGGTCAGAGGGCTATATCTTGCCTGTACTAAACCTATCCGTTTGGGCAATCTGCATGTTGAATGGCACTTTGGGGCTAATGCTGATCTACGAGAGTTTGAGCATAGAGGGGTCTGTGTTTTTGGTGGAATGGACTTATCCATAAATCCCTATCTTCTCTTTTACAGTGAGGTTGATGGGATAAGTTTTAAAAGTGGAAAAAGCTCTGTGCTCAGTCTTGGAATCCGATACCTATCCCTTGAGCGCTTTGAGGCCGATATCGGTCTTCGGTTTGTGGGAGATACCACTGATCGATTCGTCTCTTTTAGATACAGTCACCCACTCTTTTAGTTGTTTGGCCATTAATCAACCACCGACTTGTTGCCATCTGCCTATCTCCAGAAAGAGGTGCTTCATGAATAAAGAGTTTGATTTTGAGAGACCTATAGTTGAGATTGAATCGAAGATTGAGGAACTCTCCAGAGAGGAGACGGAAGAATCTAAAGCTGAGATAGAAAGGTTACAGCAAAAGGCACAGAGGCTCAGACAAAAAGTCTTTACTAAACTCTCTCCCTGGCAGAGGGTCCAGGTGGCTCGACACCAACAACGGCCGGGGTTGAGGAATTATATTGATGGAATCTTTGAGGACTTCCTTGAACTTCATGGCGATCGCCTCTTTGGTGATGACCCAGCGATTGTTACCGGGCTTGCCAAGATCGATGGTCTACCAGTAATCCTGATTGGAAATCAGAAGGGGAAGGATACAACCAGTAACTTAGCCTGTAATTTTGGGATGCCCCATCCAGAGGGGTATCGTAAGGCAAGAAGGGTGATGGAATTGGCTCAGAGATTCCATAAGCCTATCATTACCCTGATCGATACCCCAGGTGCTTATCCTGGTATCGGCGCTGAGGAGCGTGGTCAAGGAGAAGCAATTGCCTCTAACTTAGCCTATCTCTCTCGGTTGTTTACTCCAATCATTGTTGTCATCATTGGTGAGGGTGGTTCAGGTGGTGCTCTGGCTATCGGCGTGGGTGATCGCATCCTGATGTTAGAGAATGCCATCTATTCAGTCATCTCACCAGAAGGATGTGCAGCCATCCTTTGGAATGACGAATCTAAAGCTGAAGAGGCAGCAGGAAGGCTTAAATTGACCTCTAAGGATCTTTTAAGACTCAATCTTATTGACGAGATCATCCCAGAACCTGTGGGTGGTGCCCATCGGGATTACGATGAAACCTTCGAAAGGCTCAAAGAGGCCCTTTTGTGCCATCTAAGGAAACTACAGCAGGTTAAAGTAGAATTACTTGTGGCTAAGAGATATGAAAAATTCAGAAAGATGGGAAGGTTCCTTGAGGAGAGCAAAGAGTAGGAATGGAATAAACCCATGGCAAATTGAAGCACATCGACGATAGTCATTATATAAAAGTCTATTTAGTAGGGAGGGTTGA
>DNCN01000153.1 GCA_003485015.1 bacterium | reverse complement strand
TTGAGGGAGGGCTAAGGCCCTCTCTAGGGCAGGAAGTAGTTCTGTTCCACCGCCACCCTGTTGGCCTTCAATGAGCTCTATTGCCCTTTTGATATTCTCCGATGTGGCAGGCAGGGATTGAGGAGACATAACACTCGATCCTCCGGAGAAGAGCAAGACATTGAACGTGTCTGTGGATCTAAGATTAGCGATAAGGTCACGGAGCAGCTTCTTTGAGATCTCCAAAGGAAATCCCCTCATCGACCCAGAGACATCGACGATAAAGATATACTCTCTAGATGAGATCTTGTCACTATTCACCCTCTTTGGGGGTTGGACCATAAGCAGGAAGAAGTTTTCATCTTTACCTTCAAACAGAAGAACTCCAGATTCGATCTGACCACTGCTGAGTCTATACTTGAGGATATAGTCACGGTTTCCACCAAACTCTTCTGAGGGAAGGAGCTTGATGAATGCTTTGTTCTCTCCACTATGCTCTATATTGACCTTATGGGTCTTGCAGATGATCTCCTGAATAGGAAGACCGCAGGATAGGTTTACCTTGATATCGAACTTGTATGTGGGTGGTTCGCCTTCCCTAGTATATGGGGTTTGGACGAATCTATCCTGAGGAGGGGCAGTCCTTGCAGGTGCGTTGGAGTAACGTGGACCAACGACCGTGGGGTAGATAAACTCATACACACCATCCGTGGGGACTAATAGTTCGGTGTAGCTGAGCTCAACCCTGATCTTGTCGTTCGGCAAGATATTGGCGACATTCATCTGGAAGACATTTGGCCTCTGTTGTTCAAGGAGTGAGGCGCTTTTACCCGAGTCTCTAGCCTCTTGGTAATCCCTTTGGGCCTCTTCTCTCCCTTTAATCTCGGCGATGATGGTCCGCTCCCCGATGGTCATCTTCATCCCATAGACCGCTGTCCGGGTTGAGGCTGGAAAGACATAGATGGCCTCTAGTGGTCTTTCCCCTTCATTTTCATAGACCTGAACGACCTTAATATCAGCGATCACCCCTGCTATGTTCACGTTAGCGGAGGTAGACTTTAAGGGGAGTTGATCAATACTAGGGTCATCGCTCTTTACTAGAAAGTAAGGGGAGAGGGTCTTATCAGGATCTTCGTCCGGCTGCGAGATGGCGATATTAACCAGGAAGAGACTCATTAAGACTCCAACCAACCCTGCTATTTCAATGTCTTTTCTCATAATACTCACCTCTCTTATCTTTATCTCGACTACTCTTCAGATGTTACCTTATAACATTCACCCTCAAAGACCACGATGATATTCTCAGCCAAAGCAAAGTATCTCCCCAACCCAGGTTTCTTCTTAAGAAGCTCGAAATACTCCTTGCTCAGATACTTTATTTCTTTTACCTTAGTGCCTTCCTTATACCTTGAGTCCACCCAAGAACCATCTCTTAGATAGAATGTCTTTGCTCCCACATGTTTAACCGTCTCCAAGGCAGGTCCTTCTTCTTTTATCTCGGTCTTTAAAGAGGTTATCTCCTTGGCACTTGAGACTGCCCCTCTGCCAATGAGGCTCTCCATTGCCAGACTAAACTGCCTTCCTTCTTTCTTCATCTTCGAAGCCACCGGTGCAGGGAGACCCCACTGAGCTGAATCAGCTTCCTTTTCAATTACTAAAAAGGAGGTGTAGGGTGTCATTATGCCATACTCCTTGCTCAATCTGACTATCTCATCAACAAGTTCTTTGCTTTCTCCCTTTAGGCGTATTTCACCTATCAGGTATCCGATCTTTCGGGTGGCCCATATCCTGGGGATAAACTCATTCTCCTTAATCTCCTTGAAAAACTTATTCTCAAAGAGGAATCTCTTTTCTTCTCCCTGGACATAGCCCTTCAGGGTAATAGTGGTGCTACCCTCTCCCTCATATCTTCCCAAAAGGAGAAGCTGTTCACCACTGAAGATATCTGGTAGAGTTAGGGGATAGATCTCTTTGGTTCTTATCCTCGAGAAGTCCAGGGCAATATTGGCTAAGACTGGCTCGCTTATCTTGCTGTAGAACGAGGAGACCTTGACCTCGATATTCTCCCCTGGCTCGACATAGGTCGATACCCCTTGATGGACCTCTGAGATCTTATCCAAGAGGTGGGTATTGACATCATGGCCAACACCAAAGACAAATATCCTGGCCTTTGTTCTGTTTGCCTTGGCCAGGTTTTCGAGAATCCCCTTCATATCTGTTATCCCGACGGTAGGTTCTCCATCTGTTAAGAAGACCATCATCTGGGGTCTCTTAGAATCCGTGAACATCTTAAGACTAAAGAGGAGGGCATCATTGATATTCGTCCCCCCTCTTGCGTTCAGTTTGCGGAGAAACTCTAAGGCTCCTTTGATATTCTCTTTCTCTGCCTTAACCAGACCTTCTTGATAAGAGTCCACTTCTGTGGCAAACCCTACGAGATTAAAATTATCACCTTCACTCAGATTGTTCAGGCAGAATCGGAGAGCCTCCTTTGCCTGTTCGATCTTCTCCCCACTCATACTACCAGAGGTATCTAAGATAAAGACAATATCCTTGTTGATTGCCTTTCCCTTCAGTTCGCCTGGTGAGATGGTCATTAGAAAGTAGCCATCTTCATCGGGCTCTCGATGACAGAGCAGGTTCAATCCTACATCCTTCTCTGAAACGCTATAATAAAGGGTGAAGTCCTTGTCTGGTTTTACATTCTTGGCTTCATAACTACAACTTGCTTGATATTTTTCGATCTTTGGCTCTATTTCGTGGCTGGGAGAATATAGGCTCTTTATGGGTATCTTAGAAGTTATCTTGACCGAGATGGTCACCTCTTCTAAGGCCACTGGAGAGAACCTCTCTACACTAAGAGGATAGGTGTAGCGGCAAAGACCAGCATCGTAATTGAGAGTCTGGTGATAGACCAACTCTATCCTTTTTTCTCCATGCCTTGGTATAGGATAAACCCTAGCTTTAAACATATTCCGGTTGATGTACTCAAGGAGCCCCGGATCTTTCATCCTTCTGACGATATCCTCATAGATCTCTCTAGCCTTATCTTTATCTAAGATCTCACCACTTATCCTCTTTCCATCCATATACATCGCAAAGTCGGTAATGGCTGCCTCTTCAGGTAAGGGAAAGATATATGTCCCTTCTAGGTCTCTATCGTGAGGATTCCTGAATACCTGATCAATAGAGGTGGTTGCCACCTGATCCTTTATATCTACCTTGACCCGGTGGTACTTTATGGGTAGGACTTCTGGTTTAGAGATACGAGGAGGGATATGGGGTGGTCGAGGTGGATCGATTATTATTACCCCATCGGCAAAGAGGATGTTTTGGCCCAGGAATAGACCGAAGGTTAAGATAATCCCATAAATCAATCTCTTCATCTTGTTCTTTCTCCTTTTTCTCGCTTTTTCTACCCAATTAGACTGAGGACGGATTGGAAAGTTTCAAAAAATTTTGGCAACTATTTTATCTTGTATTTATTTATAAGGTTGTGTTATAGATGTCTTGGTGTCCCATAAGCATCTACCACTACCTAAAGAATGGGCTGAACTTTTGGGCTGAAAGAACAAAAGGCTTAATGACGCTCAAGATATACTAGGTAGCCATGAGGGAATCGGTGATCCTTATGCTAGGATGCAAGGTGGGCAAGGACTAAAGAGCGAAGTCATTATTCATCTTGGAGATTATAGAGATGTACTAGTTGAAGAAGAGAGACTCATATGGTTTGGGTTATCTATTCACTTCTATCTGGTTTCTGTTTTGCTACTGCGGATGCACTCTCTAAAAAGGCAATGGAGCAGGAGAACCAATACCTGATTGCCTGGGCGAGATTGGCATATTGCCTTCCATTCCTTATGCCAATGCTCATCTTTACTAAGATTCCAGTGTTGGGTCTTACCTTTTGGTTGACTATTTTAATCACTTTGCCCCTTGAGCTTACAGCTTATGTCCTTTATATTCGTGCCATAAAGGTCTCCCCTCTATCATTGACCATCCCATTCTTATCATTGACACCGGTCTTTTCAATCTTCGTTTCCTTCGTTATCTTAAAAGAGTTACCGAGTGTAGCCGGAATCATAGGGGTTATCTTGGTCGCTATTGGAGGCTATACGCTGAATCTCCATCTCGTTTCAGGTGGGATATTAGCGCCATTAAAGGCTATAGTCCAAGAAAGAGGCTCATTTTACATGCTAATCGTCTCCTTTATCTTCAGTATTACAGTAACCTTGGGTAAATTGGCCATCCTCCATTCTAATCCTACATTCTTTGGGGTGTTATACTTTACTCTCTTTGGGGTAGTATTTACTCCCCTCGCGATAGTTAAATCTAGACAACCCATTACCACCTTCTTCAAAGCATCCAAAAGCTACTTTCTCATCGGTCTCTTCTTTGCCGCAATGATCATCTCTCATTGCTTAGCCATTCGATTGGTAGAGGTATCGTATATGGTCTCTATCAAACGCTCAAGTCTTCTCTTCAGTATTATCTATGGGGGATTAATCTTTAAGGAGGAGAATATCAGAGAAAGGCTTTTGGGTGGATTACTTATGATGCTGGGAATGATTCTGATTACTCTGTTTTAATCTATGATTTTGGCCCTTCTCCAAATTTGTAGCAGGTATACAATTCTTTCTTAGAAGGTTAGAATTTTCGAAAGATATTTGTAAGACTTTTATTTTCATTCTCGTTGGTATCAGAGCTACCTCAACAGAATCTATTTCTTTGAGATCGTATCCCATAATCTTAAGCCATAATTGAGCTTCGTTATCGTCTCTCCAGTTGGTGAATTTCCTACAAGTTACCCTTTCATTTACACCCAAACTTTTGCACGAGATTAAATCTATAGAGTTCAATTTATGGACAATACAAGCCAGATAAAAAAATGCCTGAATCCCAAAGTAGCCTCGGGTTCTTAGGCTATTGATGTTTAATCCATCCTTATTACTCTT
>DNCN01000185.1 GCA_003485015.1 bacterium | reverse complement strand
CCTATTTTTAAAGATTAGTCAAATTTCGCACAACTTCTGTTAATATGTCTCAAAATATACTTATCTGTAATCATTTTACATGATTTTGGAACAAATGTAAAGGAATATTTTAATTTTAATCTTAATCTATCTAAATGAGAAACTAAAAGAATAATTGAGAGAAGAGGGGATAATTCATTTAAATAGCTCCAGATTAGGGTTGACAAATACTAAATATTGTGGTATCTCCAATATTAGACCCAAGATATTGCATAGGTATAGAGCTGTGAAATGTCCCTTCTGTAATCACATAGAAAATAAAGTTGTGGACTCAAGAGAAGCTGGAGAGGGTTTTATGGTTAGACGGAGGCGTCAATGCCTCAACTGTGGTCAAAGGTTCACCACCTATGAACGAATAGAATACTTCCCTTGTATGGTGATCAAACGAGATGGTCGACGTGAACCGTTCGATCGAGAAAAGATAGTTGCAGGCATAATCAAAGCTTGTGGAAAGAGGCCTATTGGGCTCGGGACCATTGAAGAGATAGTAGACGATATCGAGAGGAGGCTCCAGAATCTCCCGGAGCGGGAGATAACAAGTCTTAAGCTTGGTCAGATGGTCATGGAGCGCCTTGAATCTCTTGATGAGGTAGCCTACATCAGGTTTGCCTCGGTATATCGTAAGTTTAAAGGTGTGGACGAATTTATGGAGGCTATCAAAGATCTTGTGCCAAAGGAGGAATAAGGATAGAGATGACTACTTCAGAGACACCTCTTGAACTGATTCATAAACGAGATGGTCAAGTCGTCCCTTTCGAGAAGTCGAAGATCACCGAGGCCATCTTCAAGGCTGCCCAGAAGGTGGGCGGCGAAGATAAGAGACTAGCTGAGGAGCTGGCCACTAAAGTGGTGGTCTACCTTTATGATAAATTCGGTGACCACATCCCTTCGGTAGAGGGTGTCCAGGATGCTGTCGAGAAGATATTGATCGAAGAGGGTCATGCCCGGGTAGCCAAAGAGTATATCCTTTATCGAGATATGCGCTCTAGGCTCCGCAAGATTGCACCCAAAGATTACAAAGAAACAACTGACTACACCCTCTTTGTCAGAAGCTCAAAAGACAATATCCTCATCTGGGATCGGAAGAGGATTATGGATGCCCTCGTCCGAGAAGCCCAGATTCAACCTGAGATGGCCGACAAGATCAGTCAGGAGGTAGAGAAGGATGTCCGGGAGTTCAAGGTTAAATACCTCACCGCTCCACTCATTAGAGAACTGGTTGATGTCAAACTTATCGAGCACGGATTAGAAGAAGCCAGAAAGAGTCACGCCCGGCTTGGGATTCCACTTCGTGACGCCGAGGAACTGATTATCTACCATAATAAGGAGAATGCTAACATTCCCCACAATCCCGAGGCAACCAATCTGACCTTGGCTGAGTCTATCAAGAGAGAGTATGCCCTTTTGAATGTCTTTTCAGAGGATGTAGCCGATGCTCATATCTGTGGAGATATTCACCTCCATGACCTGGGTATGATTGACCGTCCTTACTGTTCAGGCCAAAACCTCGAATATGTCAAAAAATTCGGTCTCAACCTGACCAATTCCCTCTCCATGGCCAAACCGGCTAAGCATCCTGAGACACTCCTGGCCCATATGGTCAAATATTCAGCCTCCTTGCAGGGCCACTTTGCTGGTGCCATTGGGTGGGATGCGGTCAACCTCTTCTTCGCTCCATTCTTAGTGGGCTTAAGTGATAAGGAGATGAGACAGATAGCCCAGATGCTTATCTTTGAATACTCTCAACAGGCAGTTGCCCGGGGTGGCCAAGCTATATTCTCTGATATTAATCTCTATTGGGAGATTCCCAAGCACTTCGAGAATGTTCCCGCTATTGGTCCAGGAGGAACATACACCGGGAAGAATTATAGCGATTATATTGAAGAGGCACAGAGATTCGCCTGGGCTCTCTTCGATGTGTATCTAGGGGGCGACGGGTGTGGTCGTCCATTCTTTTTCCCCAAACCTTTGGTTCATATTACCGAGAAGTTCTTCTCTACTCCAAGACATGCGGAATTCTTGGAACACATTTGTAGTGTAGTAGCAGAAAAAGGAAATACCTATTTTGTTTTCGATCGGGGAGATACGGCCAAGATCTCAGAGTGCTGTCGCCTCTCTTTTAAACTAGAGCAGTCTGACCTAGACGATGCTCAACATCCCTGGAAGATGCGCTATTCTGCCATTCAGAATATCACCTTAAATCTACCCCGATTGGCCTATCTAGCTAAAAGCAATGACTATAAACTCTTTAAGAAGTTAGAGGAGCTCCTAGAGTTAGCTGTCAAAGCCCATTTACAGAAGAGGGGTTTTATCACCAAGCTCCTAGCCTTGGGCGATGAGGGTTCCCTCTCCCTTCTGGCTATGAAGAGTGATGGAGAATTCTATCTTCGGATGCACAGGGCAACTTACCTTATTGGGCTTTTAGGGTTGAACGAAATGGTTCAGTTTCATACGGGAAGAGAGATGCATGAGAGTGAAGATTCTTTTAAATTTGGCCTTAAGACCATCGCCCATCTCAATCTTCTCTGCAAGGAACTCTCTAAGAAGTATGGTATGCGTTTTGTCTTGGAGCAGACCCCAGCCGAGTCCACAGCCTACCGCTTTGCTCGGCTTGATGTAGATCACCACCCTGAGTCCTTGCAGGTAGTAAAAGGAGATAAGGAGAGTGGCGGGGTCTACTATACCAACTCTACCTATCTGAATGTGGGAGAGTCGATAAGCCCTATAGAGCGAGTAAAGAAGGAGGGACTCCTCCATAATCTGATTGAGGCGGGTGCCCTTACCCACATCTGGCTTGGGGAGACAAAACCGTTGCCTTCATCACTAGCCAGTTTTGTTATCAAGACCTTCCGTCATACCCAAAGCGCCCAGATTGCCTTTTCGCCCGAATTCACCTCCTGTAACGACTGCCAAAGATTTGCCAGGGGTCTATACGATAAGTGCCCTGCCTGCGCTTCGACCAACGTCGAGGGCATTACCCGGATAACAGGATACTTCTCTAAGGTCTCTGGGTGGAATAAGGGTAAACTTGCCGAACTTCGCGATCGGTACCGGGTGAGACTATAAGATTTGCAGAAACAACATAAATTCCATTTATCTATAAAGGAGGTTATAGATGGAGATTAAGGTATTTGGAACTAAGCTCTGCCCTAGCTGCAATATAGCCGTAAGACGGGTCAATGAGGCTATAGAAAAGTGGAATGGCGAAATAAGGGTGAATTACTACGATATGGAGACGGTCGATGGTCTTACCGAAGGGGCGCTGAATGAAGTAATGAAGATTCCCACCATCATCCTCTCCGAGAGAGGTAGGCTCGTCGCCAGATGGAATGGCGAAGTTCCGGAAGCAGGTGAGTTTCAAGAGAAGATCGGTAACCCCTCCATTTAATAGTCAAATTTCCCTTGACAAATTCGAAAATTCAGTTAAACTCCAGAAAGAGGCTCTTTTAAACTGGTTCAGTGAGACCAGTAAGGGGCAGAAAGTAACCTTTTCTTTGTATAGACAAAACCCTCTTGCTGGTTTAGCAAGAGGGTTTCTTATGAACCTGGACCATTTCTGAAATCTTTGTTTAAGGGGGTGGGAGATTGAAGTTATTCAAAAAGGCAGAGGTAATAGATGAGAAGGATATGGCCCGGACCATCTCTCGCCTGGCTCATGAGATCGTAGAGGCAAATAAAAAGGTTGAGGAGTTGGTTATTGTCGGTATCCGCTCCCGGGGGGTCCCTTTGGCCAAACGGATTGCCCAACGAATCTCTGAAATTGAGAATAGGGAGATACCTGTGGGAATTTTAGATATCACCCTCTATCGAGATGATCTCACCCTAATTGCGCCTCAACCGATAGTCCGTGAGACCCAAATCCCCTTTGATATCGACGAGAAGACAATTATCTTGGTCGACGATGTCCTCTATACCGGCCGCACTGTAAGAAGTGCCCTTAATGCCCTAATCGACTTTGGTCGACCACACGCTATGCATTTAGCAGTCTTGATCGACCGTGGCCACCGAGAACTGCCTATTAGGGCTGACTATGTTGGTAAAAGTATCCCTACCTCAAAACACGAGACCATCGAAGTCAGATTGAAAGAGACCGACGGTGCTGATGAAGTACTCATCTGTGAACTTAAGGAGAGATAGATGGTTCTAAAGAGAAGACATCTTTTAGGGATCCAGGACTTAAAGGTTGAGGAGATGGAGCTTATACTCTATCAAGCCAAGGCCTTTAAGGAGATAACCCAACGGCGGATCAAGAAGGTTCCAACGTTGCGGGGCCAGACAGTAGTCAATCTCTTCTATGAACCTTCTACCCGCACCCGCACCTCCTTTGAATTGGCTGCTAAGTGGCTCTCAGCTGATGTGGTCAATATCAGCACCTCAACCAGCAGTGTAGTCAAAGGTGAGAGCTTAAGGGATATGGCCAAAACGATTGAGGCGATGCAGGCAGACACGATCATCCTCCGCCACGGCCAATCTGGTGCCCCTCATCTCCTATCTAACTTAGTCAGTTCTTCGATCGTCAATGCCGGTGATGGCAGCCATGAACATCCCACCCAGTCTCTCTTAGATATCTTCACCCTCTTAGAACATCGCCCTACACTTAATGGGTTAGTGGTTGGAATTGTGGGGGACATCCTCCATTCTCGAGTAGCCAGGTCCAATATCTGGGGTCTGACTAAGATGGGCGCCAAGGTGGTCGTAGTTGGACCGCCAACCCTCATCCCAGTAGAGATCGAAAGGATACCGGTAGAGGTAGCCTACGACCTGGATAAGACTATAGAGAGATTTGATGTCTTGATGATTCTCAGAATCCAGCTTGAGCGTCAACAGTCAAACTTCTTCCCCAGCATTAACGAGTATGTCAAGTTCTATGGGTTAAATAATGAACGGCTTAAACGGGCTAAAGAGGATGTGCTCATTATGCACCCAGGTCCTATCAATCGGGGTATCGAGATTGCCCCTGAGGTAGCCGACGGGCCACATTCGGTCATTACTGACCAGGTAACTAATGGTATCGCCGTGCGCATGGCCGTCCTCTATCTTCTGGCCACTGGATGGGGTGAGGGATGACCAAGATCTTAATCAAAGGAGGAAGGGCAGTTGACCCAGCGAGTCCTCTCGATGGAAAGAGAGACATCCTTATTGAAGAGGGAGAGATAAGGGCTATTGAAGAGGAGATCAGATGTGAGGAGCCAGAAGTCAGGGTGATCGAGGCAGAAGGTAAGATAGTTACTCCAGGGTTGATCGATATACATACGCATCTTCGGGAGCCTGGAAGAGAGGACGAGGAAACGATTGCTACTGGGAGTGCTGCTGCAGCCAAGGGTGGGTTTACCACCATCCTCTGTATGCCCAATACCGAACCACCCATCGATAACCACTCATTGGTCAAATTCATCATCGATAAAAGCAGGACAGAGGCGGTAGGGAATGTCTTACCTGTAGGGAGTATCTCAAAGGGATTAGAAGGAGAGAGCCTTTCTGAGATTGGTCAAATGGTTAAGGGAGGAGCAGTGGCCATCTCGGATGACGGATATCCTGTAATAAATACAGAACTGATGAGACGAGCTTTGGAATATACTCGAATCTTTGACATCCCGGTCATCTCTCACTGCGAGGATACGAATCTCTCAAAGGATGGAGTTATGAACGAAGGGTATGTGTCTACTATCTTGGGAATGAGAGGTATCCCCAGAGCTGCTGAAGAGGTGATGGTTGCTAGAGAGATAATCCTTGCCGAACTTACGGGCACCAAGGTTCATATCGCTCATGTGAGCACCAAAGGATCATTAGCGATGATCAAAGAGGCTAAAAGGAGAGGGTTGAAGGTTACCTGTGAGGTCACTCCTCACCACCTCATCTTGACTGATGAGGTCGTAATGGGCTTTGATACTAATACTCGGGTCAATCCTCCCCTAAGGGGGAGAGAGGATGTAGACGCCTTAAGAGAGGGGTTAGCTGAAGGAATAATAGATGCTATCGCTACTGACCACGCCCCCCATGCCCTGAACGAAAAGGAATTGGAGTATGGCCTCGCCCCTTGTGGAATAGTTGGCCTTGAAACTGCCTTAGGACTTCTTCTCACAGAGATTGTAAATAAAGGAGTAGTCAGTTTCTTTGATCTTATAGCCAAGTTGACCATCGGCCCCGCTAGAATCCTTAACCTTGAGAGGGGTCGTCTTAAGGTTGGTTCGCCGGCAGATGTTATCATCATCGATCCTCGGGAAGAGTGGGTGGTCGATCCCTCCCGGTTTGTCTCAAAGAGCAAGAACACCCCTTTCAATGGCTGGCAATTGAAGGGAAAGACCGTGGTGACCATCATCAATGGCCGGATAGCAGTGGAGAATGGAGAATTAGTCTAAGATGGAAGAGCTGGATAAGAGGGAAGGCGCGCTTGGATGCTTCGTCTTTGTCTCTAGAACCTTAGCGATTATGGCTGCTTTGGCTGGATTGATCAAAGGATTTTTCACCGGAAATCCGATGATGATGGTGGGCGCACCGATTATTGCCGGGCTTTCTTATCTTCTTGTCTGGCTTGGGGCAAAACTAGTGATGAAGGGAATGAAGAAGGCTAAAAGAAGTGATACTTAGCCAAATCAAGGTCTTAGACCACCAGGAGATCACCCCAAGTTATCACCGCATGGTATTAGAGTCACCCGCCATCGCTCGAGGGGCCCAGCCAGGACAGTTCCTCCACATCCGGATAAGTGATCGACATGAACCCTTCTTGCGCCGACCCTTCAGTATCCATCGAGTAAGAAGAGAAAAAGAGGGGCAAGGAGAGATAGAGATTCTGTATGAAGTGGTGGGTCGGGGAACAGAATTCTTGTCAAAGAGGCAACAGGGAGAGTATTTGGATATCTTAGGGCCACTGGGAAATGGATTTAGAATAGGAAGCGAAGGACGTAGAATAGAGAAGGGAGCACTCCTTATAGGCGGAGGAATTGGGGTAGCTCCTCTTGTGTTTCTGTGCGAGGAATTGATCACCAATCATCAACTCCCGGTTACCGTCCTACTTGGGGCAAAAAGCCAAGATAATCTTCTATGCGAAGAAGATTTCAGGAAATTAGGAGCTCTGATCAAGATCGCTACAGAGGACGGCTCTTGTGGCCATCACGGGCTAGTTACCGATCTACTCCCTACCGTCTCTCCCCCATCCTCTCCCATCTATACTTGCGGTCCCTATCCCATGCTTAAAGCAATAGCAAGAGCAACCCAAGAATATCATCTTTCCTGTCAGGTCTCACTCGAAGCCCATATGGCCTGTGGCGTTGGCGCCTGCCTTGGTTGTGGGTTAAAGACCCGTCAAGGCTACAAATACGTCTGTAAAGATGGACCAGTCTTTGACGCCTGTGAGGTTATCTGGGATGATTAAACCAAACCTTGAGGCAAATATCGGTGGCCTCAGGATGAAGAATCCAGTAATGGTTGCTTCAGGGACCTTCGGGTATGGCGAGGAGTATGGGGATCTGGTCGATCTAAATAGACTTGGAGCTGTTGTAGTCAAAGGGATCACTCTCGAACCCAAAGAAGGATGCCCTCCACCTCGGATCGTTGAGACCTCTTGTGGGATGTTAAATGCCGTCGGCTTAGAGAATGTAGGCGTAAAGGCCTTCATCAAAGAGAGACTTCCCCATCTTAGAGGGTTTGACGTTCCAATCATCGTCAATATCAATGGTAAAGATGCCAAGGAGTATGGTGTACTGGCTAAAATTCTGGATGGGGTAGAGGGTATATCTGGCCTTGAGGTCAATATCTCCTGCCCCAATGTCAAGGCTGGCGGGATATACTTTGGCCAGGATCAAGCCGCTACCTACGAGGTAGTAACCAGAGTGCGGGAGGTGACTAACCTCCCTTTGATCGTGAAGCTTACCCCAAATGTTACTGATATCACTCTGATTGCCAAAGAGGCTGCCAGGGCTGGTGCCGATGGCCTCTCTCTGATCAACACTATCTTGGGAATGGCTATCGATATCCACACCAGAAGGCCCAAATTGGCCAATATTACCGGTGGCCTCTCTGGCCCAGCCATAAAACCCATTGCTTTAAGGATGGTCTGGCAGGTAGCCCAGGTGGTCGATCTTCCAATCGTCGGGCAGGGAGGGATTATGACCGCCGAGGATGCTATTGAATTCATCCTAGCTGGTGCTAAGGCTATCGCTGTGGGAACAGCCACCTTCGTCAATCCCAAGGCAAGTATCGAAATCATCGAAGGGATAGAAGAGTATCTACTCAGAGAGGGAATTGAGGATATAAATGCCCTCAGAATGTAACCCTTCTTATCCGTGTTGGGGCTACCGAGAATGTTTCTCTTATGACTGAGTTCTGGAGGAAAAATTGAAGGAGATTAAAACCGAAGATCGATTGATTGTTGCTCTGGATACAGGAAATCTCACTGAGGCAGAGAGATTAGTTGAGGAGTTAATGGAGTACTGTTCTATCTTTAAGGTAGGAGCCCAACTCTTCACTGCCCAAGGACCTGAGGCCATTCGGATGGTCCAAGCTAAAGGAGCTAAGGTCTTTCTGGACCTAAAATACCACGACATTCCCAATACTGTGGTTAAGGCAGCAGAGGAGGCACTCAAGTTAGGGGTCCATATGTTCACCATCCATACTTGGGGAGGGAGAGAAATGATGAAGAGGACAGCTCAGCAGTTAGTGGCCACTTCTTTGGAATCCGGCCTCCCTAGGCCCCTTGTCTTTGGGGTGACCATCCTAACAAGTATCGATCAGAAGATTCTCTTTGAGGAACTTTTACATCAAGTCTCCTTAAAGGCTCAGGTGAGGAGCTTAGCCAGATTAGCTAAGCTTGCTGGTCTTGATGGAGTAGTCTCTTCGCCGGATGAGATCCAAGATATTCGGGATACCTGCGGAGAACATTTCTACCTCATTGTTCCAGGAATTCGACCCAAAGACTTTCCCTCTGAGGACCAACGGAGGACAAATACTCCTTCTTGGGCCATCTACCATGGTGCAGACTATCTGGTTGTAGGAAGACCTATTACTCAGTCAGCTAGTCCCAAACGGGTGGCTGAAAAGATCCTAAAAGAGATCGAGGATGCAGTTAAAGATAGGTTATCACTTAAAACTCCACCCTAGGAGTCTCTTCCTCGGATTCGGGCACCTCATAGTATTCGGCCTGTGATACACCGACCCAACCAGCAAAGGATCTTCCAGAGATCGTTCCAGTGTAAGCATTTAGGGAGTTGACTGCTTCGTTATAGCGCATGCGTTCTAATGACTTGCCTCGGCGATATCCTCGAATATCCCCTTAACTCCTTCTGCTTTTACGTCCCCCCCGAGGGGAGATCAAAAGAAAGTGGTTTCTTATGAGGGCATAGAGTGTCATTATGGCCAAGAGGATTGGAAAGACTGCAGTATGGATAAGCTTGAGATTCAGAAATTCAATGGGAAAGACATCCAGAGACCTTTCGATATACCTTGGGGTCATAATCAAAGGCGCAGCCACCTTATTCCGAGAGTATTTTTTGCCGAGGGTGGCGATCAACTTCAGAAACCCTAAGTCCATCTCTCTTAAGACAAAGATGGAGTTAAGATCGGAGTATCTTCTATCAAAATCAAAGGTCTTATTCTCTGAGCAGGATCTGGATTGACTCCTTCTAAACGGAGATTATTAGCCATGTTAGCTCCCTTATCATTTCAAGATTTTAATCAAAGTATAACAGAGAAGAAGAGAGTTTGTTAATTGGATTTCTGGGTGAGGTAATACAGATAAAAACAGTTGACATAGAAAAGAAAACATAATACTTTTAATAAGGTTGAAGCTATTAGCGAAGGAGAGGCAAAGATGTCCAAATTGGGTCAGGTAGAGAGGTTGATAGAGTATAGCCAGTTGGTTTATAGGCTTGGCCTGGTGTGGGGAACGAGTGGCAATATGAGTCTCCGATTGAACAAGGATCGTTTTATCATCACCGCTTCTGGTGCAAGCTTGGGAGATCTGACTGATTCAGACATAGTTGAATGTAGTCTTGACATAGAAGAAGAACCATACAACAGGAAGATGCCATCAATGGAGTTCAGGATGCATCGTGAGATATACCGGGTTAAAGAAGAAGTCTCAGCTATTCTCCATGCCCAGCCACCCTTCAGCACATTGGTTGCCTGTAGTTCTGATATAGAGTTGGAGCAAGATATTCTTCCTGAATCTATTGCTTACCTCAATAAGATACAAAGAGTTCCCTACCACCATCCAGGAAGTATGGAATTGGCGGAGGAAGTAACCAAACAATCCCTCCAGGCTGATGCACTTCTTTTAGAAAACCATGGGGTAATCTGTACTGGGAGTTCTTTAAAAGAAGTGATCAATAAGACTGAGACCTTGGAATTCCTGGCTCGATTGACCGTTACCGCCTGGGGCAACCGAATAGCACTTAAGGTCCTGCCTAAAGATGTAGCAGATAATTTTAAGCAAACACTAAGAGGGACCTAAGTAACCTCAGAAGGTTTTAATTCTTGAGGATAAATAAAAGGACCAGACATGAAGTTCTTATGTAATTCGATGTTAGGTAGGTTAGCTAAATGGCTGCGGATCTTAGGTTATGACACTGCCTATCTTCAAGAAAAGACCGATAAGGAGCTTATCGAGTTAGCTCGAAAGGAGGGGAGAATCCTTTTGACCAGAGATAGACACCTCTCAAGGGAATGGCTTACACCCACCCTCTATATTGAGAGTCAAGAGATAGATGATCAGCTCACCCAGGTGGTGGATAGGTATCACTTGGACTTAGAAGAGAACCTCTTCTGTCGCTGCCCCTTGTGCAACCATCTGCTCTCCCCTATTGACAAAGAAGAGGTGAAGGAGGGTGTGCCTCCCTTTGTCTATGAAACCTATCACCAATTCTTCTTCTGCCCAGACTGCCATAAGACCTACTGGCCAGGGACTCACTGGGAGAATATCAAGAAGAAGGTAGAGGAGATAAGAGGTAAAGATGATTGGGCGAAAAGGAGGGATTAGATCAATCCAACTTCTTCAAGGGCCTCTTTTATACTACCTGTGGTGACGATCTGGAGGGAGTCTATCTTTCCTTTTCCTGCATTATGTTTGGGCATCAAGCACTTCTTGAATCCAAGTTTGGCTGCTTCACGGAGCCGCTCTTGCGTATAGAGTACCCCCCGAATCTCACCGGTCAATCCCACCTCGCCAAAACAGACTAAGCCTGGATCTATGGGCTTATCTCGAAAGCTTGAGACTACAGAGAGGATTATTCCCAGATCGAGTGCTGGCTCAAAGAGCTTCACCCCACCAACTACATTGACAAAGACATCCTGGCTACCCAAGTGGAGCCCTACCCGCTTCTCTAAAACAGCCAAAAGCAATACCACCCGGTTATAATCCACACCCAAAGCCTCCCTCCTTGCTATCCCAAAGCTAGTCGGCGTGACCAGGGATTGAAGTTCGACCAGAATTGGCCGTGTTCCTTCTATTGAAGGGATGACTACCGAACCTGGTGCCTCCTCTGGCCGTTCTTGTAGAAAGCAGGAAGATGGATTGGCTACTTCCACCAACCCCTCATCATGCATGGCAAAGACACCTATCTCATTTGTAGGACCAAATCTATTCTTTACTGCCCGCAGGATCCGATAGGGATGATGACCTTCACCCTCAAAGTAGAGGACAGTATCGACAATATGTTCTAAGGTCCTTGGCCCGGCTATGGCACCTTCCTTGGTGACATGACCAATGATAAAAATGGGCAGGCTCTCCTGTTTAGCCAAATAGAGGAGCTGAGCGGTACATTCTCGGACCTGACCCACACTACCAGGGGAACTCGAAATCTGGGGGGCGTAGATGGTCTGGATAGAGTCGATAACGAGAGCCCTTGGCCTGAGGGACTCCACCTGGCTATTGACATAGTCAAGATTGGTCTCGTTAAGAATATAAAGCTCTTTAGAGGATATTCCAATCCGTTCTGCCCGGAGTTTGGTCTGCTCATTCGATTCTTCGCCAGAGAGATAGAGCACAACTCCCAGGGCCTTACTCAATCTATCAGCCGCAGTAAGCAAGAGCGTAGATTTTCCAATACCTGGATCTCCTCCGATGAGGATTAATGAACCTGGGACCACCCCGCCGCCCAAGACCCGGTCGAACTCCTCTATTCCTGTCTTTGACCTCGGGCTTTCCGATATCTGAACCTCGGATAGCGGCTGAGGCAGTTGGTGGGTCATCCGAAAGGTGGGGTATTTTGAAGGCGGAGGGGAAGGTTCCTCAACAAAGGTATTCCACTGACCGCAACCCGGGCAGCGACCAAACCATTTGAGAGACTCATAACCACACTCTTGACAGTAGAACTTAGCCATAACATCCCTCTTTGTCTAATTTAACCACTTTTCTTCCTCCAAAGGAGGTTATCGATCAATCTCGTCTTACCTATCCTGACCGCCAGAGCAATAAGGGCTTCTTGCTCAACCGTCTCTATCTCGGCTAAGGTCTCTGGATGATAGAGGCCTATATAATCGATCTGGGCTATATCTTCCTTAGAGATCATCTCCCTTATCTCTTCAAGAATGACTTCACTTCTCCTCTCCCCTCCATCTAACAGTTCCTCGGCTTTTTTTAGGGATCTATAGAGAATTAGAGCTTGCTCCCGTTCCCTTTGGTTGAGGTAGGTATTTCGAGATGACATCGCCAAACCATCCTCTTCGCGGATAATCGGCATAAGGACGAACTCCATATCGAAGTTTAAATCCTCAATCATCCTTTTGATGATGAGTGCCTGTTGGTAGTCCTTCTGACCGAAGTAGACCCTATGGGGTTTTGTGATATTGAAGAGTTTGGTCACTACGGTCGCTACCCCTCTAAAATGGCCTGGTCTATCTCTACCACATATCCCCTCCGATAACCTCTCCACCTCAACGAATGTGCTGCTTGTCTGAGGATACATCTCCTTTGGAGGAGGGGCAAAGATGATATCCACCCCAACCTCTTCGGCAAGTTCTCTATCCCGATCAAGATCCTTGGGATAACATTCATAATCCTCACCAGGTCCAAACTGGAGGGGGTTGACAAAGATACTGATGATGACTAAATCATTGTCCTTTCGTGCCTGGCGCATCAGAGAGAAGTGCCCTTCGTGAAGAGCTCCCATGGTGGGGACAAATCCTACAGATTTACCTGCATTCCTATAGACCTCCACCCTCTTCTGCATCTCCTTTACTTGAGTAATTATTTCCATCCTCAAAAACCCCTTCTGCCTACCACAAACCTCCTCATCGGCACAGGTTTCCCAGGTGTAAAGGGACTTTCCTTAGTCATAATTCCTGCCATTCCATTTACCTCTTTTTCTATCTTCTACTTCTTAGGCACGGCATTGCATATAACGATTCCAGCATAAAAGAAGTTGCCGAAGGCAATTTAGTGAAATCTTTGATTTCCCTTTTATCCGCTGTTAAGTGACCGAGCGAAGCGAGGCAAGGCACGAAGTGCCGCAGAGTTGCCAGAAGCCTCACAAATATCCATCTTTTATAATTTTTCATCACCAAACCACACATATAACAAAGATACTAAAACTATAACTGC
>DNCN01000201.1 GCA_003485015.1 bacterium | reverse complement strand
GCCCACACCTTAAAGGAAGATGAAGACTCTCTTATTACGCTAAGGGCATTACCCCCTACTGAGCCAGTAGAACCTAGAATAGCTAGATTCTTCTTCAAGTTTTATAAGCCTTCTATAATCTATCCTTCAATCCAGAATCAGGTTGGTTACAGTTCCGACTATACCGGGTACCTTGCGAACCTTATTGACCACCAGCTTAAGGATGTCCTCATAGGACTTCTGTTCTACAAGGACAATCACGTCTTGCTCACCTGCGGTCAACTCCGCAGAAGATACCCCTTTAATCTTGAGGAGCGCCCCTTTCACTGTCTTCTCTTTACCTGGCTCAACATCAATCTTAAGATAGGCCTTAGCCATAACCCGTCCTCCTTTCAAAAAACATACTTTTTTTATGAAGATGAAGATGAAGATATATTATCTTCTTATTTTTTTCTCATGCATTCTCTTGCTGACATCTCTCTTAATGTCTTAAGAGAAGCTGTCTTTTATCTTCCCAGTTTTCTTCTCAGGATCCTTGTTCTTTTGCGGCGTTTCTTATACTTGTGTTTTCTAATCTTTTTCTTCCGCTTCTTGGCAACCGAACTCAAAGTTTACCTCCTTCTTCAAAGGGTATTCTTAATTAAACTACGCTATATTCTCATCTAATTCTACACGCATCTGTCTTGTTTGTCAACCAAAATAGTACCCTTGACCGATCAGTCTATAATAGTTTTTAGGTAGAAAGAGACTATGTAGATGCTGAGTTTAAGGATAGCTGTTTATTCCAATTCAAAGGAGTCTTGCAGTGCCCTTCAACTCTTTTAAAAGAAAAAGATCTATTCCAAAGAAGTCTTGGTTGATAGAATAGGGCGATGAGGAATAGCTGGAATCATCGAAGATTTTCATCAGACTCTATAGCCGACTTCTTAAGGGTAAAGCCCCTTAGATAAAACTGTCCTTTTTAAAAAGGATCTATTGGGCTTATAATCTGAATGAGGCGGAGACTCTCTCTTTAAAAACTCAGCCCAAAATGTCTTGTATTTTCAATGATTTCATGGTAAGATTTACGTTGGCTAAATATCCTTAAGATCTCTAACCAAATCCGTGATCAAAGGGACAATGATTACTACAAGGGCTATCTTAGTTATCCTATGCTTCCTAATTCTATTTAAAACAGGTTATTGTCAAGAGGTAAGTCCATTATATGGAGAGCCTATCTATCACCTTGTAGAAAAAGGTGATTTTCTATTTAAGATCGCTTTAAAGTACAATTGTAGTTATCCCAGTATCGCTAGGGCAAATGAGATTGAGGATCCCAATATTATCCGAGAAGGCAAAGAATTACTTATCCCCAGTTTCATGTTACTACCTAAGTATGAGGAAGGGGAGTCGATAATTATAAATATTCCAGAGTTTAGGCTCTACCATTTTCAGGCCAATGGCAAAGTCAGGGTACATCCCGTATGTGTAGGTTTAAGTACCTGCCGGACACCCATAGGAAGGTTTGAAATTATCAATAAGATAGAGAATCCTACATGGTATATGCCACCGGAGATGGCTAAAAGGGCTCATATCAAAAGAGAGATCATTCCTCCAGGACCATTGAATCCTCTGGGAGATGTATGGATAGGCTTGGATTTGAAGTATATCGGGATACACAGTACTAATCGACCCATGTCTATTGGTAGAGCCTTGAGTTATGGCTGTATCAGATTGTATCCAGAAGGGGCAAGAGAATTCTTTAATTCCGTAGATCTTCAAGAGAAAGGGAGTATCGTCTATGAGCCCATAAAGGTGACTATTTGGGAGGAGAATGTCTATCTTGAGGTTCACCCAGATGTATACCAGCTTACTGCCGACTATGGGGTGGAGTTCTTTAAAAAATGCGAGGATCTAGGGATAGACACTATATATTTGGATAATGAAGAGATAGAAAAGGCTTTGAGGGAGAAGAGGGGTATTCCGGTCATTGTGGGAACACTGACTACTCCGGATGAGATCGTCTTGCCTGATGAATCTAATAGTTTACAGGAGATAAAAGATGGAGAAGATCTATATCAAGACATTAAAGAGGATGGATCTAGTGGATATCACTGATGAGGTTCAAGCGGCAGTCAAGAGGAGTAAGGTAAAGGATGGGATCTGCTTCTTATACATCCCCCATACCACTGCAGGTCTGACCATAAATGAGAACGCCGATCCTTCAGTAAGAAGAGACATTCTTAATACCTTAGGTAGACTCGTTCCTGAAGATCAAAACTATTCCCATAGGGAGGGGAATGCAGATAGTCATATAAAGTCCTCCCTGTTTGGTCAATCCCTGAGTGTATTCATTGAGGGGGGGCAGTTGGCCTTGGGCACCTGGCAGGGGATATTCCTCTGTGAAGGGGACGGCCCCAGGCAGAGGCAGGTGTGGATCAAGCTATTAGAGAGAGATTTGGGTTAGATCTAAAAGGAGGTTGGTATTATTGTAAATTGTGCATCTAGTTCTAGGGATTCGAAAGCCAAAAGCTTACCTCTTGAAGGAAGTGGGTATTTTTGTTCTGTAGAGTTGAAAATTGGGTTGACAATTAAGGCGCTCCCATTGTAACATAAGGTAGAGTTAAAAAGAATGAATTGCCGAATATCGAAAGCTTAGGAGGAGATTTCTATGGAGCTAACCGAAGAGATAAAGCGACTTTGTCAAAAGAAGAAAGCTATTATCTTAGTCCACAATTATCAACCAGGTGAGATTCAGGACATCGCTGATTTTGTAGGCGATTCATTGGAGCTATCTCGAAAGGCAGCTGAAACTAAAGCAGAGATCATTATCTTCTGTGGGGTACGCTTTATGGCTGAGACAGCTAAAATCCTTTCTCCAGATAGGACCGTGCTCCTGCCAGATCCAGAGGCCAATTGCCCCTTGGCCGATATGATTACCTCAGAGGGGTTAAAAAGCCTTAAAGCTGAACATCCAGATGCCCTGGTCGTCTCTTACGTCAATACCAGTGCTGAAGTTAAAGCAGAGAGTGACTATTGTTGCACTTCGGCCAATGGCATAAAGGTAATAGATTCATTGCCTACGGATAGAAAGATTATCTTCACCCCTGATTCAAACCTAGGGAGATATCTGATTGAAAAGACAGGGAAGGATCTTATCCTGTGGGACGGCTACTGCTATGTCCACCACCAAAGGATCACCTTAGAAGGTGTTAGGAGAGCCAAAAGTCTTCATCCTGAAGCTAAGATTCTCGTCCACCCCGAATGCCTCATGGAAGTGATCGAATCTGCTGATGCTGTATTGAGCACCAAGGGTATGTGTGAGTATGTTAAAAGAGAGGTAGCCGATGAGTTCATTATTGGGACAGAACTGGGGATCATCCATCGCCTCTCTAAAGAGAATCCTACCAAAAGATTCTATCCAGTCTCAGAAGAGGCTATCTGTGAGAGTATGAAACTTACTACCTTAGAAAAACTGGAGCGTTCCCTCAGAGAAGAGATCCACAAGATAGAGTTAGACCCCCAGATAGTTGCCCAAGCCAGAAGTGCCATTGAAAGGATGCTGGCTATATGATATCGAGAGCCTTCTCTACCCTAAGGTGGATAAAGGTATAGCTTAAAGTGCTTGAACGTCTCCGAGAAGAATGCTATCTGAATCTCAATCCTCTTCAGACCGGTGGTCGGACGAATGCTGAAATAAGAAAGACTGCTCTCCAGTTCGTAGATGGGTACTCGGTCTGCGACTATTGCCAAGGCGTTCTCCACCTGATAGAAAAGCCCCCCATTTGTAATCTGGTAAAGGAGCTGGTAGAATTTTTGGACATGGATGAAGCAAGGCTTACCCTTGGTGCTAGAGAAGGTAAGTTTATAGTTATGCACAGCCTGCTTTTACCCGGAGATGCGATCGTCTTTGATGCTAATCGCCATTATACTACCTATATAGCGGCAGAATCTGTTGGGGCTAAGATCTATGAGGTAGAATCTATTGGGTATCCAAGCTTTGAAATCACCCCCGAGGCCTACCGGAAGACCTTTGAGAGGGTGATCAAGGAGACGGGTGCCCCTCCAAAGTTGGCCCTTTTGACCCATGTAGACGGCGACTACGGCAACCTGACCGATGCCAAGTGTATTGGTGAACTCTGCAAGGAGTACGGTGTCCCCTTCTTACTGAATGCCGCCTATACAGCAGGGAGGATGGGAGTAAAGGGTAAAGAGTTGGGGGCTGACTTTTTGGTATGCTCTGGCCATAAAGGGTTTGGTGTTCCAGGAACAATCGGGATTCTTGCCACAACCTCTAAGTGGGTTGAGAAAGTATTCAGAAGATCGAGCCTTTATGACAAGAAAGAGGTTGAGCTACTTGGGTGTACTGCCCGCTCTGGTTCCCTGGCTTGTCTGATTACCGCCCTACCGTATATAAAGGAGAGGGTTAAAGGATGGGATGAAGAGGTGAAGAAGGCCCAGTGGTTTGTAGAACAGATGGAGGGACTGGGGGGGATAACCCAAATAGGGGCAAGGCCTACTCAACATGACCTTGTCCGATTAGAAACACCTATTCTAAGGGAGATCAGTAAGACTCATCGCAAGAAGGGCTATTACCTCTATTATGAGCTGGAGAAGAGAGGAATAACTGGGCTAAAGCCTGGCCAGACAGACTGGTTCAAGCTCTCCACATACGGATTCACATGGGATCAAGTGAAGCACCTATTCACTGCCTTTGAAGAGATCGTAAAGGAAAGCTAAAAGGGAATAACTAAAGGGGACTACTTACTACCACAACAGCGTTTGTGCTTCTTGCCACTTCCACAAGGACAGGGGGCGTTGCGGCCAATCTTATGCTTGTGCTCGGTCGTTGGGATAGCCTCTTTTGGCCGAAGCCTTCTTAAAGGCAAGCCCTCTCTACTTTTGGGCGAGGAACCCCCTTTTTCTAAGATCTGGACCTTGAAGAGATAGGTGACCACCTCCTCCTTAATCCTCGACATGAGGTCCTCAAACATCTGATAGGCTTCATGTTTATACTCGATTAGAGGATCTTTCTGTCCATAGCCCCGTAATCCAATCCCCTCCTTGAGGGTATCCATCGAGTAGAGGTGGTCCTTCCAGAAGTTATCGATCACATGAAGGAAGATCATCCGCTCAAGCTGGCGTAACTCTTGAGATCCAATCTTCTCTTCACGGAGCCGATACGCCTCTTCAGTCTCAGAGAAGAGATAATGACGTAACTCCTCATACTTTATCCTATCCAAAGATTCATCCGATAGTCTAACGCCAAAGACCTCCCTGAATCTTTTTGTAAGACCTTCTATATCTCGGTCTTCAGGGTGTAAATCCTTGTGGGCATAGGTGTCAATAATCTCAGCGACTACCTCCTCGATCACCTCTTTAAGGTGTTCTGAGATGTCCTCATTCTCAAGGATTATATCGCGTTCCTGATAGATGACTCTGCGCTGTTGGTTCATAACATCGTCGTACTCTAAAAGATGTTTTCTGATATCGAAGTTGTGGGCTTCAACCTGGGTCTGAGCCCGTTCAATGCTCTTAGTAATCCAGGGGTGTTGAATCTCTTGATCTTCCTCCATGCCTAACTTCTCTAAGATCCCTTTAATGCGGTCAGAACCAAATATACGCATGAGGTCATCTTCCAGAGAGACGTAGAAACGGCTTGAGCCGGGGTCCCCTTGGCGTCCAGCTCGGCCTCGGAGCTGATTGTCGATCCTCCTTGCCTCATGCCGCTCGGTACCGATGATATGCAGACCCCCTAATCTAACTACTTCCTCATGCTCCTCCAGGTCTGGGGGGTTGCCACCCAAGATGATATCCGTTCCCCGACCAGCCATATTGGTAGCAATGGTCACTGCACCCTTTTTACCAGCCTGGGCGACAATCTGGGCCTCCTTCTCGTGGTACTTGGCATTAAGAACCTGGTGAGGGATGCCTTTCCTCCTCAATATACTACTTAGACGCTCACTCTTCTCTACCGAGATCGTCCCTACCAAGACCGGACGGCCAAGCTTGTGTGATTCCTCAATCTCCTTAACTACTGCCCTGAACTTCTCTTTCTCTGTTTTGTAAATGACATCTGGGTAGGTAGTGCGTATCAGGGACCTATTAGTGGGAATGACCACCACCTCTAATTTGTATATCTTATCAAACTCCTCGGCCTCGGTGTCGGCCGTACCGGTCATACCTGCCAGTTTCTTATACATCCGAAAATAGTTCTGGAAGGTGATCGTTGCCAGGGTTTGGGATTCCTGTTCGATCCGGAGCCCCTCCTTGGCCTCTAAGGCCTGATGGAGGCCTTCAGAGTATCTCCGTCCAGGCATAAGCCGGCCAGTAAACTCATCGACAATGACTACCTTACCATCCTTGACCATATAGTCCACATCCCGTTTGAAGTGGGTGTAGGCCTTTAAGGCCTGATTGATGTGATGGACCCACTCCATATTAGAAGGGTCAAAAAGATTGCCCACTTTAAGTAACCTTTCTGCCTTAGCTACTCCCTCTTCGGTCAAAGAGACTGTCTTTGCCTTCTCATCGACCTGATAGTCTTCCTCCCTCCTCAAGCTGGGGATGATCCGATTGATCTGGTAGTATTTCTCTGTTGACTC
>DNCN01000198.1 GCA_003485015.1 bacterium | reverse complement strand
GGACTGGACGATCTTCTGACTTCAGAAAGAGCGATAACTATAAAAAAGCTGATCCCTCTAGCAGACTTAGGATGTCTTTAGATGCACAACTTAAAGATTAGGAGGTGAAATTAGATGCCAGATATTAGAAAGGCTTTAACGGTTACGTCTGCTGGGGTTCTTACTCAACCTGAGATCGATAAAGAAGTTGTTGATATGATTGAGTATAAGAATCCTTTAAGGCAGAACCTTCCAAGAAGGCCAGGGTCAGGTCTTGCATGGATAGTAAATCGAAGGACGCCATCAGCTGCAACGCCCCCTGCGTTCATTGACGATCTTGATGATGTGCCAATGGGTGAAGGAGCTTATACCCAGGTAAGTTTTACTTACAAGACGTTAGGAGCAGGTGGAAAGGTCTCAAGAAGACTTCAGGCGGCAGGCAAGACCTATATTGACATCCTTGCAGAAGAGATTGAAGATCGAGCTGATGAGTGGAGAAGAGCTGAAGAGAAAGCAGTTCTTTGGGGTGATACAAGTGTAAATGCCAAAGAATTTGATGGACTTTATCGTTTGACTCCAACTCAGAATTTAATGGGCACAGTCGGAACAACCACCGGTGGAGGTCCTCTGACTCTTGCTCTGCTCGATGAAGCGATCGATCTCTGCGATGGCAAGCCAAATATGCTAGTCATGTCATCCAGGACTTTGAGAAGGGTAAAGGCAATCCTGATAGCAAACCAGAGATTCATCGGCCCTGGAATTGAAGTTCAAGGTGGGATGGTTTTACCTAGCTATAATGAGATTCCAATCTATGTATCTGACCAGATCATGGATACAATGACTTGGAATGGACAGACTAAGGTAATTGGACTAACAGGCGGCACGCTCTCAGCGATTTTTGTTGTCACCGCTGATGCACGCTCAACATTTATTGGCGAGCTTACCCCTATTACCTTTAAACAGGTAGATAGCGGAACAGTTCAATATGATAAATTTGAGATTGTTGGCGATGAGACTTTAGTCGTGAGGCGGCCAACAGATAACTCGATTCTTGCAGGAATCTGGTAAAGACGCTGGAGGTAGGAATGGGGGATCGTAATGATTCCCTATTCCTCCTCAACTAGCTAAGAAAGGAGATCGTATGAAGCTATATTCTCCAGGATTACGTGAGTATAAAGATCTTGCTGATTTTACAGGTAGCGGGACAGTATTGACCTATGATGAAGAGCTACAGATGAAAGATGGATTTGTAGAGACTTCAAACCCCAATTCAATCCAGTTTCTTTTAAATATGGGGTTCAAGCCAGTTGAAACTATAGAAGAAAAAGTCATGAACGAAGAGGTCAAGATTGAAGAAGAAGAAATAGAAGCAGTCGAAGAAAAAAGGGAATATCGAAAACCTGAGAGAAGTCTAAAGCTAAGGGGAAAGATCAAAAAGAAGGCTAAAAGGTTAGGCAATTCTCAACATTCTAGAGGATGGTTACGCTAATGATTTTTATAAGTCTTGCTAGGGTAAAAGAGGTTTTAGGGATAGTAACTACTGAATACGATGATCTTTTGAACTTCTATATCTCAGCAATATCTACCGGGTTTAAAACTTATTGCGGGAGAGACTTTGAATTGAAGGATCGAGTTGAGACTATCTGTATTCGTTCAGATCAATCGGGGTTTCTTCTTTCTGAAACACCAATAGACTCAATCACACAGATTGAGAATTATCCTGGGACATATAGCTTTACCTCTTGGGGTGGGATCTTTTTAGATATTGCTTTATCTGAAGCTAAGCTTTTAAAGGTGAGCTATAAGGCTGGCTATTCTACAGCACCTGATGATCTTGCCTTAGCTTGCTTAAATGAAGTAGTCAGGCTATTTCAGACCAGGGACTCAAGGAAGGATTTAATTTCAGAAAGAATTGGAACTTATGGATATGAGGTTCGGATGGAAGATGGTTTCTCGATCGAGACAAAACAGATTTTAGAGGCGTATAGAAGGAAGACTGGATGAGCTTTCAATCTTTATGTTCAAGTCAGGCAGATGTTTACCAACCTACAAACTACTTAATCGAACGAAGAGAGGTTAGTGCATCTATCCCGATTGAGTTCCAACCTCCTCTACCGTGTCAGCTAAGCTGTGAGATAGAAGGTTCAGATTGCACAGGCGAAGTTATCTTTGAGGGTTTGGATGGGGAATGTCAGCCGATAACTGAGACCCTGACATATATCAGTCCCTTTATTAAGCAGACTGAGAAGATATTCGCCTCTTTAGATGCTGTCCTTACGTCAGGACTTGTAGAGGAAGTTCCTAAGCCGACTATAGCTGTACGAGCTGTTCAAACTTCAGGAGCACCCTTAGAGATGTTAAGGAAGCTTTATACTATCCCAATCAGAACTTGGCAAGAGAAAGGCGTTCTATCTTTAGATGAACCTGGAATGATTCCCCAAGTCATTCTTCGGTTCGCCAGTTCTTGCTTAGACCTCGAATCTGGGTATATCTTGAAAATAGATGAGAAAGATTATAGAACTACCGAAGTTATTAAAGTAAGAGCTTATTCAAAGGATCACCATGTTGAAGGAAATCTCGAAATCTCTTAATAGATGCATTACGAATAATCTTAGGTCTCTACTTATCTTGACAGATATTGGACATCTAATTGAAAATGGGAGGGTAGGTAAAGATTCTTATCGACTATTTTTCAGGTTAAATGAGGCAGTCATTTTTAAATCTTCTGGTTATTCCAGATCCGGATGTATAGGAGTATTACTTGCAGTTTCTTGGGTATTGAAATTACTTTTAGACGTAGAGCAATATCCGTCTCAAGACCTTAAGACCTTAGAAGTATCTGCTCAAGTTTTCAATCGTGTCTATCAGTTACTTGTGCCGATCAGGATTCTGAAAGAGATACAGAATGATATGCGGAAGGGGGGATCGAAGTCCATCCTTGATTTACCTCAAGAGAAACTTGCTTTTTGGTTAGCATCATCAGTTATCCAAGAGTTCGAGTCCGAAGAAGAAAAGGAGGATGTGAAGCAATGGAATTGACCTCGATTATTATGCCATGTCATAACAACTTAGCTTATACCTCTTTAGCCGTAGAGTCTCTTTTCAGGCATACCAAACTACCTTTTGAGCTTATACTTGTAGATGAAGCCTCGACTGACGGTTCAAAAGGATATTTCGATGAGTTGAGGAGGTCGAAGACCAACGTTAAGGTTGTAACAAAGGGACAAGAAGGATTTACCTCTGCGGTAAACCGAGGTTTGGAAATAGCAAGAGGGGATCTGCTCTGTGTAGTTAACAATGATCTTGCTTTCACCCCAAACTGGCTTGACCAGTTAGTCCTCTGTTTAAAAACCGCTGGGGAAAAACTTCATATTAGAGAGGTTGGTCTAGTAGGTCCAGCTTCAAACTATGTTGGAGGCTTTCAGGCTGTGAATAACATGCGATATACTCTGTCGGAGGTAGATTCAGTAGCTGAAAAATTCCACGAACTAAACGAAGGGAATTGGCATTATACCCATTTCCTTTCTGGCTTTTGCCTTCTTTTTACCCGGAAGGTCTTTGAAGAGGTTGGATTTCTTGATGAGAGATTTAACCCAGGTGGGTTCGATGATAATGATTATTGCTTAAGGGCTTTTCGGAAAGGATTCGCCCTTATAATAGCAGGAGATACTTTTATTCATCACTTTGGCTCAAAGACTCTTGACCTACCTCCCTTTAAGCACATGAAGAGAGGTATGGCTAACCAAGAGAAGTTCATTAGAAAATGGCTTGATGATAAATCTCAAAAAGTTTTTGCGATGTATCGAATTAAGAACGTTGAGAGATGGATTGGTCAATCCCTTGCAAAGACTTCTGAATTTGCAGATGGTATTGTAATCCTTGATGATGGCTCAAAAGATGGGACGCCTGAGATAGTGAAACAGTTCCCTAAAGTAGTTGATTACAAATATCATAATCGCTCTCTACAAGAAGCAAGAGATAGACAAGAACTTCTTGAGATGACAAAGAGCTATAATCCAGACTGGATTGTTGCCATAGATGGGGATGAGGTCTGGGAGGACAAGGTTAATAGAGATTACATCCAAAGACTTGCTCGACCATTTGATCCTGAGATAAATGCTTATGTTGTTAGATACTTCACCTTTTGGGATGATATAAAACACTATCGAGCTGATGGGATATTTGGTTCAATGTCAAATATCAGGATGTTTAGAAACTTGCCAAATCAATTTATGCATTCGGATCATCCTCAAGGATTTCACGTAAATTCAGTGCCAAGATTCCCTTGGGGCTGTCGAGCCGTTACTAGTATCAGGGTAAAACATTATGGTTATGTAAATGAAGAAGATAGGCTAAGAAAATTCTTATTTTATACAAAGTTTGACACGGATAAAAGAAGGACTGATATTGGTAATGAAGATTATCATCATCTTGTCTCTCAGACGGTCAGAAGACGGAAGTGGAAAGAAGATTGTAGTCTAT
>DNCN01000028.1 GCA_003485015.1 bacterium | reverse complement strand
TTGCCCTCCTCACATAATCGTCCTTAGAAAAGATGATCACCTCATCAAGATCTGGATTCCCTTCGACAATCTCAGACGATGTAGGTTCAACCAGATAGGCAATAAAGGCACAAGGGTATTTCTCCCGGAGCCCTCTGATAGTGGGGGTAGAGAGAACAACATCACCAATGGCCGAGAGTTGAATGATAAGTACCTTCCCCACCTTTCCCTCTACCCCTTTGGGCTGATAATCCAGACTAAAAGAATCACCTCCTGGCCACCTTAAAGTCACCATACTCTCAAGGAGAAGAAGAACCATCTCTTCTTCAGAGAGGGCCTTCGATCTCTTTTCCACCTTTAAGTATCTTCCTTCAGAATCTTTCGGCAAGAGGCTAAAACCTCTTCAACGGTGATGGATTTCAGGCAATTAAGCTCTTCGCAGTAAGATCGGCCACAAGGAACACAAGGAAGATCTGCCTGAAGAGTTACGTACCTACCTCCATAGGGAGAATTTGCCTTTAGGGAGCTTGATCCGAAGATGGCCACCATTGGTGTATTTACTGCTGCAGCGATATGCATTGGCCCAGAGTCGTTGGTAATAAAAAGATTACACCTTTCAAGGAGTGCAGCCAATCCCTTAAGAGTGGTCCTTCCTACAAGATTAATGGGGGTAGACTCCATCACCCTTACCATCTCATCTGCTAATCCTTTATCTTGCGGCCCTCCAAAGAGGATGAGTTTAGCTCTATACTCCCGACTCAGTTGGTCACCCACTTGCGCAAAGCCTTCCTTGGGCCATCTCTTCGAATATACAGCTGCTCCTGGATTTAGACCAATCAACAATTCCTTTTCTCCTATCCCTTCCTTCCTGAGAAACTCATCCCTAAACGCTAAATCTTCCTCTTCCAGGTATACCTCTAGGTTAGCCCCTTCAGTATCGAGCCCAACATTCCTCAGATAGGCTTCAACCAGATTGAGGCCACTCTCATGAGGGTTGATTATCCAGCCTGGAGGTATTGTGAAATGTCCGAATTCGTTAAGAACAACCCCCTTGATCTCTTTGGCTTTAGTCAAGTAGGCTAAAATACCACTCAGGGTAGTATCGTGAAGGTTAACTACCAAGTCAAACCTCTTCTCCTGAAGTCTATCGGCAAGCTCTTTCAACTCTTCAAGGATCTGGTTAATATTGATATTCTCTTGACGGAATCTCCCATTGAGAGTGATGATCTCATTGACTCTTGGGTTCCCCTCCAACAATTCGGCATAACGGTCATAGATCAGAAAGTCAATCCTTGATTGGGGATACCGTTCCTGAAGTTTAGCTACTACTGGAGTAGCCCGGACAACATCTCCAATAGGTTGAAGCTGAATAATTAGGACCTTCTTATAGTTATAATCTGTCTCCACCAACAATCTCGTCTCTTTCCTTAAGGGTCAAGACCTTAGAAAGGAGGAGATATAGTACCTCCTGGTCATTTAAAGGGATCAAACACTCCCTCTTCAAATTGATTATCTCTAAACTCGTCTTAAAGTCTGAACCGCGGGTCGTTAATCTTTTAAGTCGATACCGCAGTCGGCGTAATTTCTCAAATTCATCAGGAATGACGATCTTAACCTTCTCCTTAAGTCCTTCTCTTATCCACCCCCACATCCTATCTTCAAAGAGCCGAAGATCATCCTCCTCCATCTGGAGATACCTCTTGTAATTAGAGCTATCTATACCATCTCTTGTGCCACCGAAAGGTGAATGGATATGCCAGGCTATGGCCTGAGGAACAACAAGGAGTCTGTATCCCGCCATCTTCATTCGGAGGGAGGTATCGGTATCCTCCCTCCGACCCATCTGGGAATAAACCAAAGGAAATCCGCCAATCTCATCCAACACCTTCTTCCGATAAAGGAAATGACCGCGGAGTTGATCTACCTCATAAGGTTGTTCATCGGGTTCAGGAAGTAAAGACTGTCGTTCATAGGGGACAAAATAGCTTCCCTTAAAGACTATCTTCCCTCCCCATTCCCTGAATTCCTTTGAAAGCTGAGTCAATTTCCCCTTCGAATGATAGACATTAGGTGTATTACCCCCTACTGCACCAATCTTTTCATCGTCCAAAGATCTGAACAGTAGTTCTATATAATCTGGTTCTAAGTAGGCATCATCATCAATCCTAAGGATAAGATCCGCCTCAGCTACCCTATGGGCTACGTTTAAGGCGCCGCCCTGACCTGAGTGAGAGGTAGCGATAATCTTCCACCGATGGCCTTTCAGCTCAAGAAGATTAAAGATACCTCTTAAGAGATGAACCTCTTCTAAATCCTCATCACCATCGTTGGCAATAACAAGATTCCAATCCTTAAAATTTTGGTTGAGAAGAGAGGAAAGGCAAAGGGTTAGATGAGTATGACGATTTCGCGTAGGGATGATAACACTTACCCTCTCAACATCATTCTCCAACATAAAGATTCACCGTTCTTTTGACTATTTCCTTCCATGAGTACTCCTTCTCCATCAACTTCTTTGCCTCTTTGGCTAATCGTATCCGAAGGTCTTTATCTTCAATCAATTCGATTATTGCTTTTGATAAGCTCAGCTCGTCATCTGGTGGGACCAAGAGGATATTCTTGTGGTCCTCCATACCTCTGGGGATGAATCCATTACAGGTACTGACCACCGGCAGACCATGGTCAAGGCAGGAGATGAGGCTTGAGCGCTTGGTTGAAACACCATCACGGAAAGGCAGAACACAGATATCAGAAGATAGAAGATATAAAGAGGTTCCTCTTTTGCTGACATATCCTGTCCAGGTGATCGAATCTTCTATCTTGAATCTTTCGGCCAACTCCTTAAGCTTCTCGACATATCTTCTTAAATCTTCACTGGCACCATTATGGAGATCGCCGATCATCAAGAGTCTCACCTTGTATCCACCCTCAATCAAATTCTTCAGGGCCAGAAAGAGGGTCTCTATCCCTTTGGATGGATTCAAAAAACCGAAGTACGAAAGAGTTACTTCCCCTTCGACTCCATTATCCTCTATCCCTTCTTCTCTCCTCTCTTCTCCTTTGGGTGTACCTGGACCTGCTGGAATAACTACGGCTTTTTGAGAAATAAATGGAAACTTTCTAATCAGTTCATGCTGGTCAATTTCATTAGTTAAGATAATTCTCTCGCTAAACCTCAGGAAGATCTGCATTCCTAATTTAGGAAAGATTAAAGGCTCTTGAAGATTGTGAAGGGTAGTGATTCGAAGACCTTTTCCAAGGAATCTCAGGATAAGAGGTAGAAGACTGATCATTATACTCTTCTCGTAATCCTCACCGTGGTACTGGATATGAATTACATCCGGTCTCAAAGCCCTGACTAATCTGAGTATGGGAAATAACGCTCCAAATCCCCATCTCTTTACTACAGGATAAACCTTAAATCTTTGCTCCCTTCTCTCTTCTCCCCCCTCCCTGCTCCCTGCTGAGGTAATCACCCCCACCTCAACCCCGTCAGTCACAAGGTTCTTACACAACTGTTCAGTATAGTCCCCCACCCCGCATCTTTGGGGAGGGAAACTGGCTACGATCATTAGGATTTTCATCATTTTTTACCTAAATATGGAATATGGGACTCTATTCTATTCGGATCCATAGTCGCATGATGATAGCAGTTTTTACACTCAGGTAGAGGATCGTTGCTGTTTACTGTCCTTCTCAGTCTTATATAATTCTGGCCATGCCAGATTGTCTCAAAATCATCATTCTTCAAGTCTCCCATCTCCATGGAGGATACACAACACGGGTAGACCTTTCCATCAATCGATATAGCTGCATAGAGCCAAGGGGAATGGCATATCTTTCTTCTACCCTCCACCTTGGAGGTTCCATCTCTGAATAATGGAGGAAGGACAACCTTAACCTTCAACTCTTCCCCCCTCTTCTTGGATAGGAGCATGAACTTATCAGACAATTCTTTATAGAAGAAGAGGGATTTATCTTCTAACTCTTTAAAAGGAACGGTCAAATATGCCACGCTAACCTCCTCTACCCATAACTCATGGGCAAGCTCTACTAGCTTGGGAAGTTCCTCTATATTATCCCGCATGGCAACGAAATGGAATTTTAACTTTGGTCTATTCTTTTTGTATCCTCTTTTAAAAAAATTGATCCTCTTTACATTCTTAATCAAATTCTCAAAATCCGCTCCCCTTCTTATTCTTTCAAGGGTTTCTTTAGTGGCTCCATCGATCGAGATAGATAGAAGACCAAAACTGGAGAGGACAAGTTGTCTTGCCTTCTCTTTATCTATCAATACTCCATTGGTAGAAGTAATTGTATAGACCTTGTATTTCTTTATCAACTCCACTATCTCAAAGAACTTAGGATAAAGAAAGTTTTCACCCCCTCCAGTCAGGTTTATATCATAGAGGAAGGGGAATAAGACCTTTACTCTTTCAAAAACCTCCTCAGAAAGCTCCCTGTTATT
>DNCN01000104.1 GCA_003485015.1 bacterium | reverse complement strand
CCCCTTGGAGAACAGGATGTTTTATCTCTTGCTGACAGGAGGTCAGCAGGGGTGACAGCGACCCGCCGAAGGCGGGAAGCGCCAGAGGGGCAGAGCCCCTATGGAAAACAGGATGTTTTGCAGGGGTAACAGCGTAAGCGCCATAGGGGTGAAACCCCTTGGAAAACAGGATGTCTTATCTCTTGCTGACATGGATGTCAGCGGGGTAACAGCGTAAGCGCCATAGGGGTGAAACCCCTTGGAAAACAGGATGTTTGTCGGGGCGAGAGGATTCGAACCTCCGACCTCAGCGTCCCGAACGCTGCGCGCTAAACCAGCCTGCGCTACGCCCCGATTATCTTTCTTCAGTCAATCTTTATTCTACTTTGAGGATGGCCATAAATGCTTCCTGAGGGATATCCATTTTTCCTATCCGCTTAAGGCGTTTCTTTCCCTCCTTCTGTTTATTCCAGAGCTTCCTTTTGCGGGTAATATCTCCCCCGTAACATTTACCAGTGACATGCTTCTTTAAGGCAGGTATGGTCTCTCGAGCAATAATATGGCTTCCAACGGCTGCCTGAATAGCACAGGCAAATTGTTGACGAGGAATAAGCTCTTTTAGTCGAACGACTATCTCTCGGCCTTGGGCATAGGCTTTCTCTTTGGGCACGATAGAGGCTAAGGCATCTATCCTTTCACCAGCCACTAAGATATCCAATCGGACAAACTCACCTTTGCGATAACCAATATACTCATAATCCAAGGAGGCATACCCTCGGCTGATCGACTTTAACCTATCATAGAAATCACGCACTACCTCAAAGAGGGGGAGGTCATAGAGGAGCTTACACCTTGTGCCATCCAGATACTCGATAGACTTCTGGATGCCCCTTCTCTGTTCACAAAGCTTCAGTACTCCCCCCAAATAATCGTTGGGCAAAAGGATTGTTCCTCGGATATAGGGCTCCTCCATCTCGGCTATTTCCTGGAGAGGCGGGAAGTGGGTAGGGTTTTCTATTTCCTTAATTTCGCCGTTCTTCAACTTGAAACGATAAGGAACCGTGGGATTGGTAAGAAGGAGATTGAGGCTATATTCTCGCTCTAATCTCTCTTGGATGATCTCCATATGCAGTAATCCCAAGAATCCACACCTAAAACCAGCACCCAAGGCCGATGAACTCTCAGGAGTATAGATCCAAGAGGAATCGTTCAGATGAAGCTTTGAGATGGAGTCCTTAAGGGTCGTATATTCGGTAGCATTGATGGGGTAGAGTCCACAGAAGACCATGGGTTTGGTCTCTTTATATCCAGGGAGTGGTTCACTGGCAGGATCTACCACCGAGGTAATAGTATCGCCAATCTTGGTATCAGCTACATTCTTTATCCCCGCCATCAGATACCCCACCTCTCCTGCTGTAAGCCGATCCTGACTCTGGAGATGGGGGCTGAAGATACCCACCTCAGTCACCTCATAACTCTTCTTGTTCGACATCAACTTTATCTTTGTCCCAGGAAGAATCTCTCCATCAACGATCCGAGCATAGATCACTGCTCCCCGATAGGGATCGAAATGAGAGTCGAAGATGAGTGCCCTTAATGGCCGGTTGTCTCCCTTAAGAGGGGGTGGAATCTCATTTACCACAGTCCCAAGTACCTCTTCTATCCCTATTCCATTCTTAGCTGAGGTGAGGATGGGTGCAATCTTGTCTTTGCCAAGGATCTCTTCAATCTGATGAGTAACCCCAGAAATGTCAGCATGGGGGAGGTCGATCTTATTGATTACCGGAATAATATGTTTTCCAAGATCTTTGGCCAATTGGGCGTGAGCGAGTGTCTGGGCTTCCACCCCTTGACTGGCATCGACAAGGAGAATAACCCCTTCCACAGCAGCTAAGCTTCTGGAAACCTCATAAGCGAAATCTACATGGCCTGGGGTGTCGATGAGGTTGAGAAGATAGGTCTTGCCATCCTTAGCTCGGTACTTCATTCGGACTGGATGGGCCTTAATCGTGATACCATGTTCCCGCTCTAAGTCCATGTCGTCTAAGACTTGGTCGTACTCAACCTTCATGGTACCAGTAGCCTCAAGAAGTCTATCAGCCAAGGTAGACTTTCCATGGTCAATATGGGCTACAATGGCAAAGTTTCTTATCTGGGCGATATCCATTGCAAATAGTCCTTAATTACCTGTAAAATCTATGAATCTTCTTCGATAATCCCGACATATGGCAGGTACCTAAACTGCTCATCACAGTCTAGCCCATAGCCGACTACGAATTTATCCGGGATCTCAAAGCCCCGGTAGTCTATCTCAACAGGCACCTTTCTCCGAGAAGACTTATCAAGGAAGGCGCATACCCTTAAGCTCGCTGGTTGGCGTGAGGCTAGAATTTCCTTTAACTTACTGAGGGTTAAACCAGTATCGACTATATCTTCAACGACAAGAACATTTTCCCCTTCAACTCTACTTGAGATATCCAGGTCCATCTTTACCTCACCCGAACTGACTGTTTCCTTACCATAACTGGACAGTTTTACAAAGTCACACCGGCAAGGGATAGAGAGATTACGGATAAGATCTGCCATAAAGACAAAAGAGCCTTTAAGAATACCAACAACTAAAAGCTCCTTCTCTGCATAGTCATTTGAGATAATTAGGGCGAGTTCGTTGACCTTATTGGAGATCTCTTCCTGCGAGATAAGGGTAGTGACTTTCATCTTTGTTATTTTACCCTAAAACCAGCGCAAAGGCAAGAAAAAATGGAGCTAAGGAAGAAAGAATTAGAAGATCTTGACTTTTGCTCGATAGATGAAGTATAATTTTTTATATGCAGATAGAAGAGATATTTGGCAAAGACGGTCTTATCGCTCAACATCTCCCCAGTTATGAGTACCGAGAGGAGCAGATCCAGATGGCAAGGGAGATCGAGGAGGTCATTCAAGAGGAGGGGTATCTTCTCGTTGAGGCAGGGACAGGGGTGGGTAAGAGCTTAGCCTACTTAGTCCCTTTCTTAAAATGGGCTGTCAATGGAGAGAAGAGGGTTATCGTCTCTACTTACACTAAGGTACTCCAGAGTCAATTGCTCGAGAAAGACCTCCCCTTCTTGAGGAAGGTCTTGCCTTTCGAATTTCGGGCCGAGGCCTGTTTTGGATCAGCAAATTACCTATGCCTTCGTAGATTCTACCAGAGCCAATTGCGAGGGTTCTTCAATTCTTCCCAAGAGATAGATCAGATCGGTTCGCTCATCGAATGGCAGAAGGCCACATCGCTAGGCTTAAGGCAAGAGCTTGACTTTGAGCCGAGTGTAGCTCTCTGGGATGAAGTTTCTCGTCAGGGTGATCTCTGTTTTGGGAAGAGATGTCCATACCGTCAAGAGTGTTACTATCAGCAGGCCCGGATACGCTGGTTCAAAAGCCATCTCCTCATTGTCAATCATCACCTCTACTTCGCCAATCTGGCTGCCGAGGATATGGTTCTGCCTCCCTATGATGCCTTGGTCTTTGATGAGGCCCATTCCATAGAAGAGGTGGCCACCGGTTACTTAGGAACTGAAGTCTCAAATATCAAGATAAGCTATTTTTTGAACCTTATCTACAATCCTAAAACAGGTAGAGGTTTTCTTAACAGGTTAGGCGACTTAAAGGAAAACATTATCAATAAGACTATAAAGCTTGTAGATGAAGTAAGATTGGCTTCATCAAACCTCTTTCAAAATATTTTGGAGAAGATAGAAGTTCAACCTATTACCCTCCGTCTTCGCGAGCCGAATTTCGTGCCCAATCTTCTGGTAGAACCCCTAATGGCACTTTCGGGAAGTTTGGAGGAGATCAAAAAGAGATCGGCTGAGGAGGAAGAGGTTTTAGAGGTCTCAGCCTTTACAGAACGCTGCCAAAACCTCGCTTTAGGTATCTCCAGAATCCTAAACCAGGATGAAGAAGATTATGTTTACTGGGTTGAGATCTCAAAGGATCTTAAACAGCCTAAGATCTCTCTTCAAATGGCACCCATTGATCTAAGGGATGAGTTCAGAGAGAGGATCTTTGAGGTGATAAGACCAATCGTTCTTACCTCGGCCACACTGACAAGCAATTCATCATTCGATTATCTCCGTTCGAGGATCGGTCTCTTATCGACTCGGGAGCTGATCTTAGGTTCCCCTTTCGATTACCAGAACAGAGTCCTTCTCTACTTGGAGAAAGCCCTACCCGACCCTTCAACAGATTACGACGGATTTAAGACAGCGATGTTAGAGAGGGTTAAGGAGCTCCTTTTAGGGAAGGTTGGCGGCGCCTTCGTCCTTTTTACTAGTCTCAGGTTGGTTGAAGAGGCGTATAATTTTCTGACTCAGGAGATTTCTGGGAGGAAGTTTTTCAAACAGGGCGATAAACCAATGGCTAAACTGATTGAGGAGTTTAGGCAGGATGAGGAGGGGGTGCTTTTAGGGACAAACTCCTTCTGGCAGGGGGTTGATGTGGCTGGTTCGGCCCTCTCGCTGGTAATTATCACCAAACTCCCTTTTGCCGTTCCAGATGAGCCGATCGTCGAAGCTAGGGTAGAGAGATTGATCTCTCAGGGCAAAGATCCATTCATGAACTATCAGGTTCCCCAGGCTGTTTTGATGATGCGTCAGGGCATTGGTCGACTGATGAGACGAAAGAGTGATTCTGGAGTCATCGCTATTCTTGATCCTAGGTTGATTCTGCGACATTACGGCCGCATCTTTCTTGCCTCTTTACCCAACTGCCAAAAGACCAATTCCCTTAAAGAAGTAAATTCCTTCTTCTCCCAAGTAAAGATCGAATAAGTCTTTCCTTTCAGAAATAGTATTTTCCAGTATCTCGTTATCTTTACTTGCCTGAGGCTACTGGATTAGTGAGTAGAATTACATCAAAAAGCATTCAATGATTATGTAATAAGGAGTGCCTGAGTTACAGAAAAGCTACTAATTTAATTATAGTTGACAATCTTAAGTTCAAAAGTTAGAGGTCATTGGCAAAATGAATTTGAACAGCCACAATCTGCTTAAATTCAATGAAACATTATAAATACTGGAGATAGGGTATGGCTGAGATATTGTGACACTCACAGACGAAAGGGTGAGAAACAGGGAATACAAACTTCAGCCTGTAGTTACTACGCCAGTGTTTTACTCTACACCACAGAGGCACAGAGCACGGAGGATGATTCTTAGAAAAGTAACTTAGGCGTTTAGAGAGAGGCCTTATTATAAATTTCAATACACCTGTTTTAAAAGATAGAGCCGAGAGACTTGTCTTTCAGTTTTTCTCTGGGTCTCTGTGTCTTTGCGGTGAACTATTACGATAACATTATGTGCAATCAAAATAGAGGTATGGTGGAATGAAGAACCAGTATTTTGGTGATAGAAATGACTTCTTCAAGTATGATTTGATTCTTACCTTGATTGAGAAGGTAGACGACTTAAAGTCCTTTACCCTTATTCCCATGCTCACCCAGGACGATGGCTCTGGTGATGGTAGTCTGACCAACTATGATGGAGGCAGGCGAAGAGAGTTGAACGATTTTCTGAAGGGCTGCATAGAGAGATCAGATAGGAGTATAAGGAATCTTCGGCATTTCATGTCAAACTATAGACATATAGAATACCATCCCTATAAGGATGATGAATACTTTTTACATGAAAAGAGGAGAGAGTATTTTGATGGCATCGACTCCTCTATTCTTAATGACTCAGTGATCCTAATCGATCCAGACAACGGATTTGAGGTTAAGAGCATGAGAGGTAGAAATGGGCATAAGTATTTGAAGTATATTGAATTAAGTATGTTGTATGCTCGCACAGGTTCTAACTCGTTGATCTTGGTCTATCAGCATATCCCAAGAAGGAAACGAGAGAACTACTTTGCCCAGATTGGGCAGATGGTTCAAAGATGTACGAATACAAGAGCCATGTGTCTATCGGATAACAGGATTGCCCTCTTTATCATGGCAAAGACTGAAGGGCTTTTAAATAAGACCCGGAATGTCATAGATGGTTATGCCAAAGAGAATGGATATGGCGTATACGAATGGGGTGACTATTTCGACGGTAGATGATAATACCTTACCGAAGCGAAGGGGTGGTAAGGTGCAGAGGCCTGCTTTGGGGAAGGGTTTAGGGAAAATAGGGAGACGTTGTTGAGTTTGTTAATTAACTCCTTGACAAGAATATCAATCCCGATATAATGATTCTAT
>DNCN01000011.1 GCA_003485015.1 bacterium | reverse complement strand
GAAGATTGGGATCTATGGATACGTCTCTCTAGAAGCTATAAATTTCTCCATATCAAGAAGGTTACGGCTGAATTCTCTTGGCGAGCTGAAGATAATCTTCCAGGAGGCAAGAGACGAGCAAAGTTCCTCAAAACTATGCAGACCATATATAAGAAATACCACCATCTTGCCGTGGGAAAACCAGAGGTAATATCCGCCCAACAGAGAAAGCTTACACGCATTGTCCCAAAGGAATAATTCAGGTCTAATAAAGAATTTTATACCAGCACCAATATTTTCTTTTCTGATAAGGAGCACCAAGCTTAGAAGAATGCGGCAGAAACGAATAGCTATTCTATCTTGGTCTCTATATGACTTTGCCAACTCTATCTTTTCCGTCAACATCCTCTCTCTCTATTTTCCGTTATGGATAGTGGTCACCCAAAGCGGCAAGGACTTTCTCTATGGATTCGTCGTTTCTGCCTCGCTCTTAACTGTTGCTCTTGGGGGACCTCTTGCCGGTGCTATCTCTGATCGGAAGGGAAAGAGGCAGCCCTTCCTCATATTCTTCACATTAACTGCTATCTTTTTTACTTTCTTCTTGAATAAGGGTGGACTCTATGGTGGGCTCTTCCTATTCTTCTTAGCCAACTTCAGCTACCAGATTTCGGGTATCTTCTATAACACCCTTCTCAAAGAGGTAGCCAAAACAGAAAATGTTGGTTCTATTTCAGGGTATGGGGTAGCCTTTGGGTATCTTGGAGCAATATCCAGCCTCCTTATAGTTAGACCATTAGTTGAAAAAGGGGGCTACGAGGCCTCTTTCATCCCAACTGCCTTACTATACCTTATCTTTGCCCTTCCCTGTTTCTTCTTTGTGAAAGAATCGCCTCGCCTAAAGAGAGAAGAATCTTTCTCTATCATAGAAGTCCAAAAGAAGATTTTTGAAACACTCAAAAAATTGAAGGAATCTCGGGGATTTATCTCCTTCTTTATCACTTACTTTCTGGCCACCAATGCTATCAGTGCGGTCACCGCCTTTATGGCCATCTATGTCAAAAAAGTCGTTGGGCTTATGGATGAGGAGATGAACACCCTCTTCATCCTCTCTACCATCTTTGCAGCAATAGGTGCTTTAATTTCTGGCAAGCTCGGAGACAAGATAGGGCATAAACAGACTATAGGTTTCATCCTCATCATCTGGTGTTTAGTGATAATCCTTGCCTTATTTGCCACCTCGAGATCGGTCTATCTACTGCTCGGTCCACTTGTTGGGTTGTGTCTTGGGGTCTGGGGAGTGGCTAGGGCTTTGGGGTTGATCATCGCGCCACCTGAGAAGATCGGGGAGTTCTTTGGGCTGTATGCCTTTGCTGGGAAGAGTGCCGAAGTCTTGGGTCCCTTGGTATGGGGATTGATTGCTTTTCTCCTCCAGGATTTTGGGATACTCAAATATCGGCTCGCTCTCCTTGGGGTTTTACTCTTCTTTATTGGAAGCCTTATTGCCCTGAGATGGATTCCAGACACAAAGGCTCAAAACAAAGATAAAAGGGAGTAAAAAGAGAAACAAAGGCATTAGAAGATGGAGGAATAAAAAATATCCGCTGAACAACCGATCTCTTAAAGAAAGAAAATTACCTTAGATAAACTCAGATTTACGTGTTTAATCAGGACAGAAACTTTATTATACTAATACCTGGGCATCTTTTCAAAGAAGAGCTTGGAGGGTACCTCTATTAGAAACTAGAAAGTAGTGGTTCTAAGATTTAAATCTCTACTATAGGAAGGTGCAAATGAGACCATTAAAGATAATTCCTTGTCTTGATGTAAAGGATGGACGAGTGGTAAAAGGGGTAAAGTTTGTAGATTTAAAAGACGCTAGGGATCCAGTAGAGGCAGCAGGGGTCTATTGCAAGGAGGGTGCCGATGAGCTTGTCTTTCTCGATATTTCTGCCACAGTTGAAGATAGAGGAACAAGACTGGATTGGGTAAAGAGGGTTGTCGAGGTAGTGACCATCCCTTTCTGTGTTGGTGGAGGGATAAGAAGTATAGAAGATATGGAGACACTGTTTGAGATAGGAGTGCATAAAGTCTCAGTCAATACTGCCTGTGTCAGAGATCCAAATTTGATAAAAGATGCTTCACAAAGATTTGGGAAAGATAGGATTGTGGTGGCTATCGATGGAGGAAGGATCGATTCAAAGTTTAAGGTCTTAATTTCAGGTGGTAATAAGGTGACCGATCTCGATGTTGTCGAGTGGGCAAAAGAGGTTGAGAGGCTGGGCGCTGGCGAAATCTTATTGACCTCAAAGGATGCTGATGGAACCAAAACCGGTTATGATTTAGAGATGACAAAGTCAGTGGTCGATGTAGTCTCTATCCCCATTACGGCCTCGGGTGGATGTGGTAAATTAGAACATTTCTACGAAGCGGCAAAAATTGGATGTACAGGACTCCTTGCTGCTTCTGTCTTCCATTTTGGCGAGATTAAGATCCAGGAGGTCAAAAGATACCTAAAAGAGAAAGGCTTGAGGGTTACCTAAGAAAAGGGAAGTCGAAGGGGAATACCCTTACACTTTTATATTGTGCTAAGAAAGAAGATGTGGTATACTAAATAATGTCAAAGGATATTTGTGTTAATCGCAAGGCACGGCATGACTACGAGATCCTTGAGACCTATGAGGCAGGTATTGTACTCGAAGGCTGTGAGGTTAAGTCTCTCCGAACAGGACGGACTAACCTCAAAGATAGTTTTGCACAGGTTGAAAAAGGAGAGGTTTTTCTCTACAAATGGCATATAAGCCCCTATGAATACGGTAACCGTTATAATCCTGATCCTCTCCGGCCAAGGAAGCTATTGCTGAGAAAACGAGAGATAGATCGGTTATATGGAAAGACTAAAGAAAGAGGATTTAGCTTAATTCCTTTAAAGCTTTACTTTAAAAAAGGGAAGGCCAAATGCGAGCTGGCCGTAGCTAAAGGGAAGCGGCAGTATGATCGAAGGGAGGAGATCAAACGAAGAATAGCTACCCGCGAGATGGAAAGAGCTTTAAAGAGAAGGAGGTAGGCTGAGAGGAAGCTTAAAGGGTATAATATAGTCCCTCAGAAGGGATGAAATCCCTTGGAGAACCAAGATATCTTATCTCTCTTGCTGACAAGGATGTCAGCGGGGTAACAGTGAACGTAGTGAGCGTCATAGGGGGGGTGAAACCCCCCTTGAAGAACAGGAGGTTTTCATCTTGTTTACCGACAAGGAGGTCGGTGGGGTAACAGTGAACAACGTGAGCGCCATAGGGGTGAAACCCCTTGGAGAACAGGATGTT